>NZ_JBTVYK010000014.1:0-110882 GCF_054788135.1 Streptomyces sp. O3 | reverse complement strand
AACTGGACGCCGCGATCGAACAGAACGGCAAGGGCGACCTCGCCGCCCTCCTCGCCGGAGGCGACACCTGGACGGTCGTCGGCTGACCTCCGCCCTCCCCCGCCCCCGTACGCGGCCCGGTCCTGGCAGTGCTCAGGACCGGGCTTCGTCGTACGCGCTGCGGGCGTCCAGCACCGTCTCCGTGCGCTCCGCCGTCCACAGGGCCAGCGCCCGGACGTGCCGGGCCGCCTCCTGGCCGAGGTCGGTCAGCGAGTAGTCGACGCGCGGCGGGATCACCGGCTTGGCGTCCCGGTGCACAAAGCCGTCGCGCTCCAGCGTCTGCAGCGTCTGGGCCAGCATCTTCTCGCTGACGCCGCCGACGGCACGGCGCAGCTCGCTGAACCGGTACGCGCGCTCCCGCAGCGCGAGCAGGATCAGCACCCCCCAGCGGCTGGTGACGTGCTCCAGGACTCCTCGTGACGGACACATCGGGTCGGTGACGTCCGCCTTCATTCCCGGCTGCCAGCTAACTTCCATGCCAGTACCTTACTCCAAAGTGGGTACTTCCTTCTGGTTAGTGGCCAGCTTACGGTTGGGTCATCCCCGAGAACAAGACTCTCCACGACCCCGAGGAGCCCTCATGATCGTTGTCACCGGCGCCACCGGACAGCTCGGCCGTCTCGTCGTCAACGGCCTGCTCGACGACGCGAACGTCCCGGCCGACCAGATCGCCGTCGTCGTACGCAGCAAGGAGAAGGCCGCGGACCTCGCCGCGCGCGGCGTCCAGGTGCGGGTCGCCGACTACTCCGCGCCCGAGACCCTGGCCGGGGTCTTCGGAGCGGGCGACCGGGTGCTGCTGATCTCCGGCAGCGAGGTCGGACAGCGGGTGCCGCAGCACCAGGCCGTGATCGACGCGGCGCGCGCGGCGGGCGTCGAGCTGCTCGCGTACACCGGCATCCTGGGCGGCCCCGCTGCCGACTTCCAGCTGGCCGCCGAGCACAAGGTCACCGAGCGGGCGATCCTCGACTCCGGGCTGCCGTACGTCTTCCTGCGCAACGGCTGGTACCACGAGAACTACACCGCGAACCTCGCCCCGGTCCTGGAGCACGGCGCGGTGGTGGCGAGTGCGGGCGAGGGCCGGGTGGCCTCCGCCGCGCGCGCCGACTACGCGGCCGCCGCCGTCGCCGTACTGACCGGAGAAGGCCACGAGAACGCCGCGTACGAGCTGAGCGGCGACGTGGCCTGGAGCTTCGCCGAGTACGCCGCCGAGGTCGCGCGGCAGACCGGCGAGGAGATCGGCTACGCGAACGTCCCCGCCGAGCAGCACCTGACCGTCCTGACCGGCGCCGGAGTGCCCGAGCCGATGGCCGAGATCCTGGTGGACGTGGACGCCGCCGTCGCGCGCGGGCGGCTCGCCGGGACCAGCGGCGAGCTGGCGCGGCTCATCGGACGCCCGACGACGCCGGTCGCGGCGGCGATCACCGCCGCCCTGGAGAACTGACAGGTCCGAAACCGGGTATCGGACATGACACTCGGCCCCTCCCGGCGCTACCTTCGTGCTTCAAGCTTCACGTTTCATGGTTCACGAAGGAATGACGCAGGGAGGGTCCGTTGACGTCTGCCAAGGAGCAGCGAGCCGGTTTGCTGTACGGCGTCGGCGCCTACGGAATGTGGGGCCTGGTCCCTCTCTTCTGGCCCCTGCTGAAACCCTCCGGAGCCATCGAGATCCTCGCCCACCGGATGGTGTGGTCGCTGGCTCTGGTCGGCCTGATCCTGCTGGTGATGCGCCGCTGGGGCTGGGCCCGTGAGCTGCTCCGGCAGCCGCGCAGGCTGGGCCTGATCACCGTGGCCGCGACGGTCATCACCGTCAACTGGGGCCTGTACATCTGGGCGGTCAACACCGGCCATGTCGTCGAGGCCTCGCTCGGCTACTTCATCAACCCGCTGGTCACCATCGCACTCGGCGTCCTGCTCCTGAAGGAGCGGCTGCGCCCGGCGCAGTGGGCGGCGGTCGCGACCGGCTTCGCGGCCGTGGTGGTCCTGACCGTCGGGTACGGCCGCCCGCCGTGGATCTCCCTCGCCCTGGCCTTCTCCTTCGCCGTCTACGGCTTCGCCAAGAAGAAGGTGAACATCGGCGGCCTGGAGTCCCTCGCCGCCGAGACCGCGATCCAGTTCCTGCCCGCCTTCGCCTTCCTGCTCTGGCTCGGCGCACGGGGAGACGCCACCTTCGGCACGGAGGGCGCGGGGCACGCCGCTCTGCTCGCGGCGGCCGGTGTGGTCACCGCGGTCCCGCTGATCTGCTTCGGTGCGGCCGCGATCCGTATCCCGCTGTCCACGATCGGGCTGTTGCAGTACATGACCCCGGTCTTCCAGTTCCTCCTGGGCGTCCTGTACTTCCACGAGGCCATGCCGCCCGAGCGCTGGGCCGGTTTCGCCCTGGTCTGGCTGGCGCTCTCGCTCCTCACCTGGGACGCGCTGCGCACGGCCCGGCGGAACCGGGTCCGGGCCGCGGCCGCGGCCGCGCGTGCGACGGCGGCGAAGGCGGGCACGGATGCGCACGACACCGCGGACGCGCAGCCCGCAGCAGCGCAGGCCCCGGCGACGCACCACCGGTGACCCGCACCCGCGGTCAGCGCCGTACGACGAGGTCCCGCAGCCCCTCGGCGTACCGCCGCATGTTCTTGTACGCGGTGTCCGTGTCCGGATAGCGACAGGCCCACTGCAGCCCCTCGTGGAGCCGGGTGGTCCACGCGCACACCTGGTCGCCGTACGAGACTCTGATCAGCCCGTACGCCTTCAGGTCCCGCCATCGCTCGGAGCCCTCGATACCGCGCGCGTCGACGAACGAGACGATCGAGTACAGGTCGGGAGACGTCGGGTGGAAGTCCGAGCCCAGGAGGTGCAGCACGCGGGCGATGGGCATCCTGGACAGCGGGCGGCTCTCCCGCAGGGCCGCGCGGACCATCGCCAGCGCGCTGTCGAAGTCCGGGGCGCGTGCCACCGGGATCTCGATCGGCGCGCCGCCCACGTACCAGCCCACCGAGTCCGACCAGCGGGACTTCACCCTGGTGTGGAACGGCACGACCGTGCGGTACACCTCGTGGCCGCCGATCTCGCGGGCGAGGAGGGCCGTCGCCGCGAGGATGCCGACCAGGCTGCCCCCGTACGGGCGGCAGTACTCCTCGAAGGCCGCCGCGTCCGCGTCGTCCACGAGCATCTCGCGCATGAACTTCTGTGTGGGCAGCGGCCCTTCGGGGTCGAGGCCGAGATCGACCGGGAAGCCGGGCAGCTTGCCGTCGCACCGGGCGATGAACTCCCGCCACCGGGCGACGGTCGCGTGCGTACCGTCGATCTCGTCGGCGTCCTTGCGCTCGATCGCGCAGAAGTCGACGTAGCTCGCGACCGGCGCGGTCTCCACGGCGCGGCCTTCGAGCCCGGCCTCGTACAGCGCGTGGATCTCGGCCGGGATGCGCTGGATCGAGTACGCGTCGACGTTGCTGTGGTCGAACGCCATATAGACGCTGGCGCCGTCTTCCCTGGCCACCGCGGTGTAGATGAAGTTAGGCCAGGTGAGCGCGTTGGCCGCCGCATCGAAACGATCCTGCAAGTGCTGGATCAGCCGCGCCTCGTCCGAGAAGTCACCGACGTCCTCGCGCCGCAGCACCACGGCGTCGGCGTCCAGCGTGAAGCGCCGCATGTCGTCGCCGAGCCAGCGGAAGCCGCTGCGCAGCGTCTCATGGCGGAGCGTCCAGGAGCGCAACGCGCCCTGGAGGACGTCGAGATCGACCCGCCCCCGCATATCGAACGCCGTACCGAGCCAGGTCGGTACGAACAGCCCGCCTTCGCGCACCGAGCGCGCGGTGCGGACATGCGACTCCTGTACGTAGGCGGGAGGGCGTGAGTCGTCCGGCAGCCCGCTCGCCGCGGCGACGGCCGTCGGATGCAGCGTCCACTCCACGAGCCGTCCGGGCCTGATCTCACAACGCTGAATGTCAGTCATTCGCACAACCGGACCAACGACCCAGAGCCCCAAAGGAAACTGAGCCCGGATCCGTAGTGGACCCGCAGCGGACCCCTAGCGGACCCGTAGCGGACCCGTAGCGGAACGCGTCCCGCCCGGCCTGACCGAAAGCGTCCGGTAAGTGAACGCCGGTGACCGATTCTTGCTCTTGACTGAACATTGAATTCGCACAACATTCATCACGCACAGCACCACGCACAGCACGTCCAGCACCTTGCTCCAGCACCCCGTGGCGGTCCCGCCTCGGGGTGTCCTGCACGTTCCGTCTCTGTCCCCGTACGGAATCTGGGAGCCCCCACACATGAGACCGTCCACCTCCAGACGGGCCGCCGCGGGCATAGCGCTCGCCGTCGCCGGTCTGCTCGCCAGCGCGGTCCCGGCCGCCACCGCGTCCGCCGCGTCGCCCGCCGCATCGGCTGCCGCGGCCGCCGACGCGCCCGACATACCCCTGGCCAACGTCAAGGCCCACCTGTCCCAGTTCCAGTCGATCGCCTCCGCCAACGGCGGCAACCGGGCCCACGGCCGGTCCGGTTACCGGGCCTCGCTCGACTATGTGCAGGGCAAGCTGGACGCGGCCGGGTACACCACCACCGTCCAGTCGTTCACGACCAGCGGCTCGACCGGCTACAACCTGATAGCCGAGTGGCCCGGCGGCGATCCGGACGACGTCCTGATGGCCGGGGCGCACCTCGACTCGGTGTCGTCCGGGGCGGGCATCAACGACAACGGCTCGGGCTCGGCCGCCGTGCTGGAGACCGCGCTCGCCGTGTCCCGCGCCCAGCTGGAGCCCACCAAGAAGCTGCGGTTCGCCTGGTGGGGCGCCGAGGAGCTGGGCCTGGTCGGGTCCCGGTACTACGTCGGCGGCCTGTCGAGCGGCGAGCGCGCCAGGATCTCCGGCTATCTGAACCTCGACATGGTCGGTTCCCCGAACCCCGGCTACTTCGTGTACGACGACGACCCGGTGCTGGAGAAGACCTTCCAGGACTACTTCACCGGGATCGGCGTGCCGACCGAGATCGAGACCGAGGGCGACGGCCGCTCGGACCACGCGTCGTTCAAGAACGCCGGGATACCCGTCGGCGGACTCTTCACCGGGGCCGGCCGTACGAAGACGAGCGCCCAGGCCCGGAAGTGGGGCGGCACGGCCGGACAGGCCTTCGACCGCTGCTACCACTCATCGTGCGACACCACGTCGAACATCCATGACACCGCGCTCGACCGCAACAGCGACGCGCTCGCGCACGCGGTCTGGACGCTCGGCACCGAGGAGCCGCCCCCGCCGGGTGACGTGTACGAGAACACCGACGACGTCTCCATCCCGGACTACGGGTCGGCGGTGACCTCGCCCGTCTCGGTCTCCGGCCGCACCGGCAACGCGCCCGCCGCGCTCCGGGTCGGCGTGGACATCAAGCACACCTGGCGCGGTGACCTGGTCATCGACCTGCTCGCGCCGGACGGGACCGCGTACCGGCTGAAGAACGCCAGCGGCGGCGACTCGGCGGACGACGTCATCACGACGTACACCGTGGACGCGTCGAGCGAGGCGGCCAACGGCACCTGGCGACTGCGGGTCCAGGACGTGGCCCGCTGGGACACCGGCTATATCGACAGCTGGCGGCTCACCTTCTGATTCCGGCCGCGCGACCGCACTCAGGCGGTGATGTCCTTCGTCGTGAAGCGCGCCCAGGCCGCGGCCCCGAACACCGCCGCGTACAGGCCCTGCAACCGCAGGTTGGCGATCAGGTCGTCGAAGTGGACCGGATCCCGCAGCAGATCGGCGAAGGACAGCCAGTGCTGGGAGAAGAGATAGGGGTGTACGGCGTCGAGCTGCGGGATCGAGCCGACGATCTGCACGGTGATCAGCAGCCCCACGGTGGTCGCCATGGCCGCGATGCCGCTGTTCGTCAGCGTCGAGACGAACAGGCCGAGCGCCGCGAAGCCGACCAGTGAGGCCGCCACGACCAGGGCGATCAGCAGCGCGCGCAGCAGCCCTTCGGCGAGGCTGATCCGAGTGCCGGAGATCGTGGTGAGATCGCCCAGCGGGAAGAGCAGCGCGCCGGTGGCGAGCGCGGACGCCGCCACAGTGACCGTCGCGATCACACAGAAGGTCAGCGTGGTGGCGTACTTGGCGAGCAGCAGCCGAGTGCGGCCCGCCGGTGCGACCAGGAGATAGCGGAGGGTTCCGGCGCTCGCCTCGCCCGCGATGCCGTCGCCCGCGATGACGCCGACGGCCATCGGGAGGAAGAAGGGGAGGGTCGCCGCGAGTGCGGCGAAGACCAGGAACAGGCCGTTGTTGGTGATCTGGCTGAAAAACGCCGGTCCTTCGCCGCCACCACCTCCGCCACCTCCGCCTCCGCCACCGCCACCGCCGCCGTCCGGGCCGACCGAACCGCCGTCGCTCGTCTCGATCTTCACGGCGATCCCGATGAGTACGGGCAGGACCGCGAGTACGCCGAGCAGTGCGAGGGTCCGCCAGCGGCGGAGCACGGTGCCGAGCTCGGACCGGAGGAGCCCGAGGGTCCAGAGCCGACGACGCGGGCCGGGACCGGGGCCGGGACCGGGGCTGCGGCCGGGGCCGGGGGTCGTGGTGGCGTGTTCAGCCCGCGACATCGAAGCCCTCCCCGGTCAGGTCCACGAAGGCGTCCTCCAGCGAGGCCCGTTCCAGGGCGAAGCCGCGCACCCGGACCTCCGCACGGACCAGCGCCGCGTTGAGGTCCGCGAGGTCGGTCGCGGGTACGGGCGGATCGCCGGTGACGCGGTCGCCGGTGACGGTCAGATCGGTCACGCCGTGCTCCTTGAGTACCCGAGCCGCGTCGGACGGGTCGGGGGTGGTCACCGCCAGCCGTCCGCGGGTGGTCGCGGCGAGCTCCGCGACCGTGCCCTGAGTGATCAGGCGGCCCCTGGCCATCACCGCGACATGCGAGCAGACCTGCTCGATCTCGTCCAGCAGATGCGAGGACAGGAAGACGGTCGCGCCGTCGTCCGCCAGCTCCCGTACGAGGGTGCGGATCTCCCGCATGCCCTGCGGGTCGAGGCCGTTGGTCGGCTCGTCGAGTACGAGGAGACGGCGCGGCTGGAGCAGCGCCGCGGCCAGGCCGAGCCGCTGCTTCATGCCGAGCGAGTACGCCTTGGCCTTCTTGGCCGCGGCGGAGGTCAGGCCCACCCGGTCGAGGGCGGCCGCGACGCGGGTGCGGCGGGTGCGTGGATCGGCGGTGGGGTCGGCGGCGTCGTACCGCAGAAGGTTGTCCCGGCCGGACAGGAACCCGTACAGCGCGGGGCCCTCGATCAGCGCGCCGACCTGCGGAAGCACGGTGCGCGCCGCGCGGGGCATGCGGTGGCCCAGGACGTGCGCCGCGCCCGAGGTCGGCTCGATCAGGCCCATCAGCATCCGGATCGTCGTGGTCTTCCCGGAGCCGTTCGGACCGAGGAACCCGAAGACGCTGCCGGACGGAACGACCAGGTCCAGCCGGTCCACGGCGACCTGAGCGCCGTAGCGTTTGCTCAGCGCCCGCGTCTGGATCACGAACCCGTCGTCGGTCATGGCTCCCCGGCTCCCCCTGTCGTGTCGCGTACCGGCGCGGCGGGTACGGGGCGATCCGTCGCACCCCGTACCCGCCGCGCCCTGCCCTGCCCTGCCCTGTCCTGTCCTGTGTGTGGCTACTTTTCTGTGTGCGGCTACTTCGCCTCGTTCGCCGCCTTGACCAGCGAGGCCTTGTCGACCGCGCCCACGTAGACCTTGCCGTCGTCCGTGATCAGGGCGTTGACCAGGCGGGTGGAGAAGACCGTGCCGGAGCCGAACTTGCCGGTCACCTTGTCCCCGAGCGCGTCGAGGAACTGCTCCGCCTCCGGCGGGACGTCGCCGTTCTCGGGGACGGCGAAGCCCTGGCCGCCCGGCAGGTCGAAGGCGGCGATGGAGCTCCAGCCCTCGCCGATGACGTTCAGCCCGCCGAGGTCCTCCAGGCCGTCGAAGCCCTCCGGGCCCTCGGAGTCCTCGCCGCCGCCGGGGGCCCGCTCGTCGAGCTCGTCCGCCTCGGTGACCTTCATGCCCTTGGCGGGCTTGAAGTCGAAGGTGGACGCCTTGGGCGCGGAGAAGTCGACCTTGGTGAAGCCCGCGTCGATCGCGGCCTTGCCGCCGCCGCTCGGGGTGAGCGTGAACTTCAGCGGTACGCCGTTGTCCGCGTCCACGGCGATCCGGATCGCGCCGATGGTCGACCTGACCCCGTCGGACTCCTTGGGCTCGATGAGCAGCTGGTAGGCGTCGCGGCCCGCGACCTTCGCGGTGCCGTCGACCGACACGGAGGTCGTGTCGTCGGCCGCCTTGAGCGCCTGCTCGGCGAACTCCTTCGGAGTGGCGGGCGCGGACTCCGGCAGTCCCCCGTCCCCGTCCCCGTCCTCGCCCTTCCCTCGGGGGTGCTTCCCGCCGTCCTCCGTCGTGGCGTGGTAGGCCTCGTTCGACGCGCTGTCGTAGGCCCAGACGTCGTCGCCGTTGCGGATGACGCTGTACTCCGCGGCGTCGTCCAGGATGGAGAGCTTCTGCTTGTCGGGGCCGTCCGCCGCGACGCGCAGCGTGTGGGTGCCGGACGCCAGCTCCAGCAGCTTGTCCTGGGGGGCGACCGACGCACCGCCCTCCGGGGACTCCCCGGCCTCGCCCAGGAGGGACGAGGCGGCGCCGCCGAGACCCGGAATGCCCAGATCCGTACTGATCTTGATGCTGCCGGAGAGCTGCTCCGTGTCCGACGCGGCGATCTTCTCGATGAGTTCCTGCGCGGTGATCTTCGGCAGGTCGGGGTCGCCGCTGCTGGCGAGCGCCGGAACCAGCCCGATGGTCGCCGCCGCGACGCCCGCCACCGCGACGGGGACGATGTACCGCGCCGCCTTGCGGCGGCCCGTCCTGAGGTCGTCGGTCATGTCGTCGGTCACGTCGTCGCCCAGAGGACGCTGATCCGGTCCGTTGGGTGCCATCTGTGCACTACCTCCGTGGTCGGCGGCTGGTGTTTTCATCCGGTCGCTGTCTGATATCCCTATCCGACCAAATCGGCCGCCTGAAAGCGTCAGACCGCGGGATCAACTCCACGTACTGCTGAGGGATGACGTACGACGGCGGCGCTTCCCCCGACCCGTAGGGGGAAGCGCCACCGGAAGTCGCACGGCCGTCAGCTCTCGCACGGCCGTCAGTTCTCGCAGAGCCGTCAGTTCTCGCAGAGCCGTCAGTTCTCGCACGGGGTCAGCCCGCGCGGTGCACCACCGCGTCGCAGAGCTCGGCGAGCGCCGCCTTCGCGCCGCACTCGGGCAGCGGCGCCAGCATGGCCCGCGCCTCCTCGGCGTACCGCACGCTGTCCCGCCTGGCCTGGGCGAGTGCCGGGTGGCCCCGCAGCCCGGCCAGGGCCTTGGCCAGCCGGGCGTCGTCGTTCAGGTCACCGGCCAGCAGCTCGCACAGGGCCAGGTCCTCGGGCCTGCCGTGCGCGGCGGCCTGGGCCCGTACGTGCAGCACCGGCAGCGTGGCGATGCCCTCACGCAGGTCGGTGCCGGGCGTCTTGCCCGACTCGTGGCTGTCGCTGGCGATGTCCAGTACGTCGTCGGCGAGCTGGAAGGCGACGCCGAGCCGCTCGCCGTACTGGGTGAGCACGTCCACGACCGTCTCGTCGGCGCCGGACATCATCGCGCCGAAGCGCCCGGCGACCGCGATCAGCGAGCCGGTCTTGCCGCCGAGCACATCGAGGTAGTGCTCGATCGGGTCGCGGCCGTCGCGCGGGCCCGCGGTCTCCAGGATCTGGCCGGTGACCAGCCGCTCGAAGGCCTCCGACTGGATGCGTACGGCCTCCGGGCCCAGGTCGGCCAGGGTGTGCGAGGCGCGCGCGAAGAGGAAGTCGCCGGTCAGCACCGCGACCGAGTTGTCCCAGCGACTGTTGGCGCTCTCCACGCCGCGGCGCACGTCGGCCTCGTCCATCACGTCGTCGTGGTACAGCGTCGCGAGGTGGGTGAGCTCGACGACCACGGCGGCGGGCACCACACCCGGCGCGTGCGGGTCGCCGAACTGCGCGGCGAGCATCACGAGCAGCGGCCTGAGCCGCTTGCCGCCCGCCCGGACGAGATGCTGCGCGGCCTCGGTGATGAACGGGACCTCGCTCTTGGTGGCCGCGAGCAGGCCCTCCTCGACAGCCGCCAATCCGGCCTGGACATCGGCCTCGAGAGCCTGGTCCCGCACGCTAAGCCCGAACGGCCCGACGACGGTCACGAGGGGTCTCCTGTCTGCTGGCGGTCACGAGCGACGGTGGCGGGCACAACGCCGGGTCATCCGTCCGGGGACCCGGTTTGTCGATGTGTCGCTGCCGTCGTCACTCATGTCAGCGTATCCGGTCGACTTTCGATCACGGCGAGCACCTGCCCGACCGGGCGAGGCAGCATACGGCGACCGCGGAGATACCCGACTTATGGGGTCGGATTATGGGGCCGGACTTATGGGGGCCGGACTTATGGGGGCCGGACTTATGGGGGCCGGTCGCGGGGTGTGTCAGGCGAAGAGTCTTTCCAGGACGACGGCGACGCCCTCACGCTCGTTCGACAGGGTGATCTCGTCCGCGACCGCCTTGAGCTCCTCATGGGCATTGGCCATGGCCACGCCGTACGCCGCCCAGCGGAACATCGGCACATCGTTGGGCATGTCGCCGAACGCGATGGCCGCCGCTGCGGGCTCCCCCAGGCTCCGGGCGGCGAGCGCGAGCCCAGCCGCCTTGTCCACGCCGAGCGGCTGGAGCTCCACGGTTCCGGGGCCCGCCATCGTCACTGTGACCAGACCGTGCGCGGCGCCGCGCGCGACGGCGGCCAGCGCGTCGTCGGTCAGGGACGCGTGGCGCAGCAGCACCTTGTTGATCGGCTCGGACCACAGCTCCGCCCGGCCGCCCACGCGCACCGCGGGGAGCGTCGGGTGCGGCAGCTCATAGCCCGGCTCCATCAGCGTCAGGCCGTCCCGCCCGTCCTGGTTGACCGCCGCGAACACCTCACCGACCTCGGCCTCGATCTTGCCGAGCGCGGTCTCGGCCAGTTCGAGATCCAGGGTCGTAGAGCTGACCATGGCGTCCGCCCCGGCGTCGTAGACCTGCGCGCCCTGGCCGCAGACCGCGAGACCCCGGTAGTCCAGCTCCACCAGCAGATGCCGCACCTGGGGCACGGGGCGCCCGGTGACCACGATGTGCTGCGCGCCCGCCGCCGCGGCCCTGGCGAGCGCGGCTCGGGAGCGCGCCGACACGACGTCGCCGTGCCGCAGCAGCGTCCCGTCCAAGTCCGTGGCGATCAACGAGTACGCAGCTGGGGTGGCCATGTCCACCAGGATACGGAGACCCCAACGAAGGGCCGGGAAGACGGCGTTGGCCACCGTACGAGGCGGCCGCGGGCGGACCGGCGACGCACCGGCCAGCACGGCTTTTCCGGACATCCCGCACTCTTTCCCCCCTGCCGTCCGGCACCGCTCCGACGTAACGTGTGGGCAACCACAAGACGGAAAGCGAGGCAGCGTACCGATGCCCGAGCAGACCCCGCTCGATCTCCCCGAGGGCGACCCCTTCGGTCCGCACAACCTGCCCTATGGCGTGTTCTCCCTCCCGGCCGAGGGCGCCGAGGCCCACCGCAGGGTCGGCGTACGCCTCGGCTCGTACGTCCTGGACGCCGGCGCCGCCGCGCACGCCCTGGGCTCGCCGTACGCGTCCCTGCTCGCGCGGCCCACGCTGAACCCGCTGCTCGCCGCGGGACGGCAGACCTGGAGCGACGTGCGGCGGGCGCTCACCGCCTGGGTGACCGTCCCGGCCCACCGGGACACGGTGCGGCCGCTGTTCCATCACCTGTCGGATGTCACCCTGCACCTCCCCTTCGAGGTAGCCGACTACGTCGACTTCTACGCCAGCGAGAACCACGCGCGGAACGTCGGCCAGATCTTCCGCCCCGACGCCGAGGACTCACTCACGCCCAACTGGAAACACCTGCCTATCGGTTACCACGGCCGATCCGGCACGGTCGTGGTGTCGGGCACGGACGTGGTGCGCCCCTCGGGCCAGCGCAAGGCCCCCGCTGACCCGGCTCCGGTCTTCGGCCCGTCCGTCAAGCTGGACATCGAGGCCGAGGTCGGCTTCGTGGTGGGCGTGCCGTCCGAGCTCGGCGCCCCGGTGGAGCTGTCCGCGTTCCGCGACCACGTCTTCGGCCTCACCCTCCTCAACGACTGGTCGGCACGGGACATCCAGGCCTGGGAGTACGTGCCGCTCGGCCCGTTCCTCGGCAAGTCCTTCGCCACCTCCGTCTCCGCGTGGATCACTCCGCTGGAGGCCCTGGACTCGGCCAGGACCGCGCCGCCCGCCCGCGATGTGCCGCTGCTCCCCTACCTCGACGACACGACCGAGTCCGCCAGCGAGCCCGGCGGCTACGACCTCCGCGTCTCCGTCGCGATCAACGGCCACACGGTCGCCGAGCCGCCGTTCGCCACCATGTACTGGACGGCCGCCCAGCAGCTCGCCCATATGACGGTCAACGGCGCCTCCCTGCGCACCGGCGACCTCTACGGCTCCGGCACGGTCAGCGGGCCCGAGCGCGACCAGCGGGGCTCCCTGCTCGAACTCACCTGGAACGGCCGCGAGGTACTCGACCTGCCCGACGGCAAGCGCACCTTCCTGGAGGACGGCGACGAGGTCACCCTGACAGCCTGGGCTCCGGGCCCGGACGGCACCAGGGTCGGCCTCGGCGAGGTCACGGGCCGGATCGCACCACCCGCCTGACGCACCGGCCCCGGCCTCGATGGGCGGGCGCGCCCAGGGGCGCGTCCGCTCACCCCTCAGCCCTCCCGCTCACTCTCCCCCGCTCAGTCCTCCCGCTCAGTCCTCTCTCTCAATCTTTCCTCTTCACCCCTTCCCCCCCCTCGCCCGGTGCGCTCCCCACGGCGTCCGCCTCGCCGTCGAACGCGTCGACCTCGCCGAAGCCGCCGGGACCGTCGAGCCCGGAGAGCCCGGCGACCGTCGCGAGGATCCCTTCCCCGTACGTCGCCAGCTTCTTCTCGCCGACCCCGCCGATCGTGCCCAGTTCCGCGACCGAACCCGGCCGGGCCACGGCGATCTCCCGCAGCGTCGCGTCATGGAAGACCACATACGCCGGAACGCCCTGCTCCTTGGCCTGGCCCGCGCGCCAGGCCCGCAGCGCCTCGAACAGCGGCACCGCCTCGTCGGGCAGGTCGACGACGGCCTTGGCCTTGCGCTCGGCCTTCGCGGCCCGCGCCACCGCCGGTCTCTTGCGCTCCTTGCGCAGCCGTACCTCGCGCCGCCGTCCAAGCACCTCGCCGCTCTGCTCGGTCAGCACCAGCGTGCCGTACTCGCCCTCGACGGACAGCAGGCCCTGGGCCAGCAGCTGCCGGACCACGCCCCGCCACTCGGCCTCCGCCAGCTCCTCACCGATGCCGAAGACCGACAGTTGATCATGGTCGAACTGGATGACCTTCGCGGTCTTCCGCCCCAGCAGGATGTCCACGATCTGCCCCGCGCCGAACTTCTGCCGCCGCTCCCGGTCCAGCCGCCACACCGTGGACAGCAGCTTCTGCGCGGCCACCGTGCCGTCCCAGGTCTCCGGCGGGAAAAGGCAGGTGTCGCAGTTGCCGCACGCCTCGGCGCCCGGCGCCTGCCCGAAGTAGGCCAGCAGCTGAGCCCGGCGGCACTGGGCCGTCTCGCACAGGGCCAGCATGGCGTCCAGGTGGACCGCGGCACGGCGGCGGAACCCCTCGTCCCCCTCGCCGCTCAGGAGCAGCTTGCGCTGCTGTACGACGTCTTGCAGGCCGTACGCCATCCAGGCCGTGGACGGCAGGCCGTCCCGCCCGGCCCGCCCGGTCTCCTGGTAGTAGCCCTCCACGGACTTGGGCAGGTCGAGGTGGGCGACGAACCGGACGTCCGGCTTGTCGATGCCCATACCGAAGGCGATGGTGGCGACGACCACGAGGCCCTCCTCGCGGAGGAACCGGGACTGGTGGGCGGCGCGCGTCCCGGCGTCCAGACCCGCGTGATACGGCACGGCCTCGACGCCGTTGGCGCAGAGGAACTCGGCCGTCTTCTCCACCGAGTTGCGCGACAGGCAGTAGACGATGCCCGCGTCGCCCTCGTGCTCGTCGCGGAGGAATCGCAGCAGCTGCTTCTTCGGCTCGTCCTTCGGCACGATGCGGTACTGGATGTTGGGGCGGTCGAAGCTCGCCTCGAAGTGCCGGGCGCGCGGCATGCCGAGCCGCTCGGTGATCTCCCGGTGGGTGGTCCGGGTCGCGGTCGCGGTCAGCGCGATCCGGGGGACGTCGGGCCAGCGCTCGCCCAGCAGGGACAGGGCCAGGTAGTCCGGCCGGAAGTCGTGGCCCCACTGCGCCACACAGTGCGCCTCGTCGATCGCGAAGACCGCGATGTCGGCCCGCGAGATCAGATCCAGGGTCGACTCCAGGCGCAGCCGCTCCGGCGCCAGATACAGCAGGTCGAGCTCGCCCGCGAGGAACTCGGCCTCCACCATGCGCCGCTCGTCGAAGTCCTGCGTGGAGTTGATGAACCCGGCCCGCACACCGAGGGCCCGCAGCGCGTCCACCTGGTCCTGCATCAGGGCGATCAGCGGTGAGACCACGATGCCCGTGCCGGGTCTGACCAGCGCCGGGATCTGGTAGCACAGGGACTTGCCGCCGCCGGTCGGCATCAGGACGACCGCGTCCCCGCCCGCGACCAGATGCTCGATCACCGCTTCCTGCTCGCCCCGGAAGCTGTCATAGCCGAAGACTCGGTGCAGCGTACGCAGCGCGTCGCTCTCCGTGCTCTCCGTCACCTCACTCATCACCACGGTCCCGCCCATCGCCTGTCCCCCAGCTGTCGTCCCTCGACCATTACCGCAACGATAGGGGCCCCCGCCGACACCCCGTGAAAGTTATCCACAGGGCCCCCGCCGCACGCCCCTCGCAAACCCCGCTGCCCGGCGCCCCTCACGAGCGGGGCACCGGGCAGCGGCGGCGTACGGGTGGGGCGTGGGCCGGCTAGCGCACGAACACGCTCGCCTGGTTCGCCAGGTCGAGGAAGTACTGCGGCGCCACGCCCAGCACCAGCGTGGCCACGACGCCGACCCCGATCGTCGTCATCGTCAGCGGCGACGGAACGGCGACGGTCGGCCCCTCGGGACGCGGCTCGCTGAAGAACATCAGCACGATGACCCGGATATAGAAGAACGCGGCGATCGCGGACGAGACCACACCGACCACGACCAGCGCCCCGGCGCCGCCCTCGGCCGCCGCCTTGAACACCGCGAACTTCCCGGCGAACCCGGAGGTCAGCGGAATGCCCGCGAAGGCCAGCAGAAACACCGCGAACACCGCGGCCGCCAGCGGCGAACGCCGCCCGAGCCCCGCCCACTTGGACAGGTGCGTCGCCTCACCGCCCGCGTCCCGCACCAGGGTCACCACCGCGAAGGCGCCGATCGTGACGAAGGAGTACGCCAGCAGATAGAAGAGGACCGAGGAGATCCCGGACTCGTTCATGGCGATCACACCGGCCAGGATGAAGCCCGCGTGCGCGATCGAGGAGTACGCCAGGAGCCGCTTGATGTCGGTCTGGGTGATGGCCACGATCGCGCCGAACAGCATGGTGATGATCGCGACGCCCCACATCACCGGCCGCCAGTCCCAGCTGAGGCCCGGCAGCACCACGTACAGCAGCCGCAGCAGCGCGCCGAACGCCGCGACCTTGGTGGCCGCCGCCATGAAGCCGGTGACCGGGGTCGGCGCACCCTGGTAGACGTCCGGGGTCCACATGTGGAACGGCACCGCACCGACCTTGAAGAGCAGGCCCATCAGGACCATCGCGGCGCCGATGAGCAGCAGCGCGTCATTGCCCATGGTGTCCGCGAGCGCCGGGTCGATGGAGGTCACGGTGCCGTTGACGACGTCGGCGATCCCCGCGTACGACAGAGTGCCCGCGTAGCCGTACAGCAGCGCGATGCCGAAGAGCAGGAACGCCGATGAGAAGGCGCCGAGCAGGAAGTACTTCACCGCGGCCTCCTGCGACACCAGCCGCTTGCGGCGGGCGAGCGCGCACAGCAGGTACAGCGGCAGCGAGAAGACCTCCAGCGCGATGAACAGCGTCAGCAGATCGTTGGCGGCGGGGAAGACCAGCATGCCGGCGATCGCGAAGAGGGCCAGCGGGAAGACCTCGGTGGTGGTGAACCCCGCCTTGACCGCGGCCTGTTCGCTCTTGCCGCCGGGGGTCGCCGCGGCCTGCGCGACGAACGAGTCGACGCGGCGGCCGTGGGTCACCGGGTCGAGCCTGCGCTCGGCGAAGGTGAAGACGGCGACCAGGCCCGCCAGCAGGATCGTGCCCTGGAGGAACAGCGCGGGCCCGTCCACCGCGATCGCGCCCATCGCCGCGATGCCCGCCTTGGTCGTGCCGTGCCCGGCGACCGCCAGGCCGACGACCGCGGCGAACGCGGCGGCCAGCGCCACCACACTCAGGAACACCTGGACGTGGTAGCGCGCTTTGCGCGCCACCAACGCCTCGACGAGGATGCCGAGCACAGCCGCGCCGATGACGATGAGCACGGGTGAGAGCTGGCCGTACTCGATACGCGGCGCGTCGATCTTGGTGACCGGCTCGGCCGCCGTTGTCCACAGGCTGTGGACGGCTGATGCGCTCACTTGGCCGCCTCCACCTCGGGCTCGGGGTCTGTCTTCTGTACGTCGGACATGGTGTGCTCCACGGCCGGGTTCACGATGTCGGTGACCGGCTTCGGGTAGACGCCCAGGAAGATCAGGGCGGCGATCAGCGGAGCGACCACGGCCAGCTCGCGCACTCTGAGGTCCGGCATCGCGGACACCTCCGGCTTCACCGGCCCGGTCATCGTCCGCTGGTAGAGGACGAGGGTGTACAGCGCGGCGAGCACGATGCCGAAGGTGGCGATGACACCCGCGACCGGATAGCGCGCGAAGGTGCCGACCAGGACCAGGAACTCACTGACGAACGGCGCCAGGCCCGGCAGCGAGAGCGTCGCCAGACCACCGACCAGGAAGGTGCCGGCGAGCACCGGCGCGACCTTCTGCACTCCGCCGTAGTCGGCGATGAGCCGCGAGCCGCGCCGCGAGATCAGGAACCCGGCCACCAGCATCAGCGCCGCGGTCGAGAGCCCGTGGTTGACCATGTAGAGCGTCGCGCCCGACTGGCCCTGGCTGGTCATCGCGAAGATGCCCAGGATGATGAACCCGAAGTGCGAGATCGAGGCGTACGCCACCAGCCGCTTGATGTCGCGCTGGCCGACCGCGAGCAGCGCGCCGTAGACGATGCTGACCAGGGCGAGCGCCAGGACCACCGGTGTCGCCCAGGCCGAGGCCTCCGGGAAGAGACCGAGGCAGAAGCGGAGCATCGCGAACGTGCCGACCTTGTCGACCACCGCCGTGATGAGGACGGCGACCGGGGCGGTCGACTCGCCCATCGCGTTCGGCAGCCAGGTGTGCAGCGGCCAGAGCGGCGCCTTCACCGCGAAGGCGAAGAAGAATCCGAGGAACAGCAGGCGCTCGGTGTTGGTCGCCATGGTCAGCTCGCCGCTGGCCCGCGCCTCGGCGATCTCGGGCAGCGAGAAGCCGCCCGCGACCACATAGAGGCCGATCACCGCGGCGAGCATGATCAGCCCGCCGACCAGGTTGTACAGCAGGAACTTCACCGCGGCGTACGAGCGTTGCGTCGCCGCGTTCTCGTCGCTGCCTGCGTGGGCCCGGTCGCCGAAGCCGCCGATGAGGAAGTACATCGGGATGAGCATGGCTTCGAACAGGATGTAGAAGAGGAAGACGTCGGTGGCGGCGAAGGACAGCACCACCATCGCCTCGACCATCAGGATCAGCGCGAAGAAGCCCTGCGTGGGCCGCCACCGGGACGACTTTGTCTCAAGGGGGTCGGCGTCGTGCCAGCCCGCCAGGATCACGAACGGGATGAGCAGCGCGGTGAGCCCGATCAGGGCGACGCCGATGCCGTCCGCGCCCAGTTCGTACCGCACCCCGAAGTCCGCGATCCAGGCGTGCGACTCGGTGAGCTGGTAGCGGTCGCCACCGGGGTCGAAGCGGACCAGCACGGCCGCCGCGAGGGCCAGCGTGCCCAGTGAGACCAGCAGCGCGAGCCACTTGGCGGCGGTGCGCCGGGCGGCCGGGACGGCGGCGGTGGCGATCGCGCCGATCGCCGGGAGCGCCGCGGTCGCTGTCAGCAGAGGAAAGGACATGGGATCAGACCGCCCTCATCAGCAGGGTCGCGGCGATGAGGACCGCCGCACCGCCGAACATGGAGGCCGCGTAGGACCGGGCGAAGCCGTTCTGCAGCTTGCGCAGCCGACCGGAGAGCCCGCCGACCGACGCGGCCGTGCCGTTGACGACTCCGTCGACCAGGGTGTGGTCGACGTACACCAGGGAGCGGGTGAGGTGTTCGCCACCGCGCACCAGCACCACATGGTTGAGGTCGTCCTGGAGCAGATCGCGGCGGGCCGCACGGGTGAGCAGCGAGCCGCGCGGAGCGGTGACCGGGACCGGCCGCCGTCCGTACTGCGCGTAGGCGAGACCGATGCCGAGCACCATCACCGTGATCGTGGCCGTCATGATCACACCGGCGCTGATCGGCGGATGCCCGTGCTCGAACGCCGTGACGGGTTCGAGCCAGCCCACGAACGACTCGTTGAGGCTGAACAGTCCGCCGGCGAACACCGACCCGACGGCGAGCAGGATCATCGGGATCGTCATGGAGCCGGGCGACTCGTGCGGGTGCGGTTCATTGCCCTGCGCGTCCGGCTGCCAGCGCTTCTCGCCGAAGAACGTCATCAGCATCACGCGCGTCATGTAGTACGCGGTGAGGGCGGCGCCCAGCAGGGTCACCGCGCCGAGGATCCAGCCCTCCGTGCCGCCCTTGGCGAAGGCCGCCTCGATGATCTTGTCCTTGGACCAGAACCCGGAGAGTCCGGGGAAGCCGATGATCGCCAGATAGCCGAGGCCGAAGGTCACGAACGTGACCGGCATGTACTTCCGCAGGCCGCCGTACCTGCGCATGTCGACCTCGTCGTTCATGCCGTGCATGACCGAGCCCGCGCCGAGGAACAGCCCGGCCTTGAAAAAGCCGTGGGTCACCAGGTGCATGATCGCGAAGGCGTAGCCGATCGGACCGAGGCCCGCCGCCAGGATCATGTAGCCGATCTGCGACATGGTCGAACCGGCCAGCGCCTTCTTGATGTCGTCCTTGGCGCAACCGACGATCGCACCGAAGATCAGCGTCACCGCGCCGACCACCACGACCGCCAGCTGCGCGTCGGGCGCGGCGTTGAAGATCGCGCCCGAGCGGGTGATCAGATACACGCCCGCGGTCACCATGGTCGCCGCGTGGATCAGGGCCGAGACCGGAGTCGGGCCCTCCATGGCGTCCCCGAGCCAGGACTGCAGCGGCACCTGCGCGGACTTGCCGCAGGCCGCGAGCAGCAGCATCAGCCCGATCGCGGTGAGCTTGCCCTCGCTGGTGGCGCCGGTCGCCTCCAGGACCGGCCCGAACGCGAACGTCCCGAAGGTCGTGAACATCAACAGGATCGCGATCGACAGACCCATGTCGCCGACGCGGTTGACCAGGAAGGCCTTCTTCGCGGCGGTGGCCGCGCTCGGCTTGTGCTGCCAGAAGCCGATCAGCAGGTACGAGGCGAGCCCGACGCCCTCCCAGCCGACGTACAGCAGCAGGTAGTTGTCGGCGAGCACCAGCAGCAGCATCGCCGCGAGGAAGAGGTTCAGGTAGCCGAAGAAGCGGCGGCGCCGCTCGTCGTGCTCCATGTACCCGACCGAGTAGAGATGGATCAGGGTGCCGACGCCGGTGATCAGCAGGACGAACGTCATCGACAGCTGGTCCAGCTGGAAGGCCACGTCCGCCTGGAACCCCTCGACCGGGATCCAGCTGAACAGATGCTGGCTCAGGGCCCGCTCCTCGGCGTCACGCCCCAGCATGTCGACGAAGAGCACCACCCCGACGACGAACGAGGCGGCCGCGAGCACGGTCCCGATCCAGTGTCCCGTACGGTCCAACCGGCGGCCGCCGCACAGCAGTACGGCCGCTCCGAGCAAAGGCGCCGCCACCAGCAGCGCAATCATGTTCTCTGTGTCCACGGTTCAGCGATCCCTCACAGCTTCATCAGGCTGGCGTCGTCGGCCGAGGCCGAGTGGCGCGAACGGAACAGCGTCACGATGATCGCCAGCCCGACCACGACCTCCGCGGCGGCGACGACCATCGTGAAGAAGGCGAGGATCTGGCCGTCGAGGTTGCCGTGCATCCGGGAGAAGGCGACGAGCGCGAGGTTGCAGGCGTTGAGCATCAGCTCCACGCACATGAAGACCACCAGCAGGTTCCGTCTGATCAGCACTCCGGAGGCGCCGATCGCGAACAGCAGGGCCGCGAGATAGAGATAGTTGACGGGGTTCACTTGGCGGCCTCCTCATCATTCCTGTCCCTGCCGAGACGCTCCCCGGAGCGCTGCTCCAGCGCCCGCAGGTCGCCCAGCGCCTTGGTCGACACGTCCCGGATCTGACCGCGGGCCCGCAGCGTCCTGTTGACGGTGAGCTCGGACGGTGTGCCGTCCGGCAGCAGGCCCGCGATGTCCACGGCGTTGTGCCGTGCGTAGACGCCGGGGGCGGGCAGCGGGGGCAGCTGGTCGCCGCGTACCCGCTCTTCGGCCAGCTCGCGCTGGGTCCTGGCCCGCTCGGTGCGCTCCCGGTGGGTGAGCACCATGGCGCCGACGGCGGCCGTGATGAGCAGGGCGCCGGTGATCTCGAAGGCGAAGACGTACTTGGTGAAGATGAGGGCCGCGAGGCCCTCCACATTGCCGCCCGCGTTCGCCTGGGCCAGGCCGTTGAACTCCTGGAGCGAGGCGTTGCCGATACCGCCGACCAGCAGGACGGCGAACCCCGCGCAGCACAGGGCGGCCAGCCAGCGCTGGCCCTTGATGGTCTCCTTCAGCGAGTCGGCGGCCGTGACGCCGACCAGCATGACCACGAACAGGAAGAGCATCATGATCGCGCCGGTGTAGACGACGATCTGGACGATGCCGAGGAAGTACGCGCCGTTGGCGAGGTAGAAGACCGCCAGGATGACCATGGTCCCGGCCAGGCACAGCGCGCTGTGTACGGCCTTCTTCATGAAGACGGTGCACAGGGCGCCGAGTACGGCGACGGAGCCGAGCAGCCAGAACTGGACGGCCTCGCCGCTGGACGTGGTGTAGGCGGCGAGCGGGCTCATGCGTCGGCCCCCTCTGGCTCGGCCGTGCCGTGCGCGGCGGTGTCCGTGGACTGGGCGGCCTCGTCCGAGGGCTTCTCCCCCTTGGACACGGCGACCTGACGGACCGTGTCGGGGGCGGCCTCGGTGACCAGGCCCCGGTAGTAGTCCTGCTCGTCCGCGCCGGGGAAGATCGAGTGCGGTGTGTCGACCATGCCCTCCTCGAGTCCGGCGAGCAGCTGCTCCTTGGTGTAGATGAGGTTGGCGCGGCTGTCGTCGGCGAGCTCGAACTCGTTGGTCATCGTGAGCGCGCGGGTCGGGCAGGCCTCGATGCACAGGCCGCAGAGGATGCAGCGGGCGTAGTTGATCTGGTAGACGCGGCCGTACCGCTCGCCCGGCGAGTAGCGCTCCTCCTCCGTGTTGTCCGCGCCCTCCACGTAGATGGCGTCCGCGGGGCAGGCCCAGGCGCACAGCTCGCACCCGATGCACTTCTCCAGTCCGTCCGGATGGCGGTTGAGCTGGTGCCGGCCGTGGAAGCGCGGTGCCGTGGTCTTCGGCTGCTCCGGGTACTGCTCGGTCAGCCGCTTCTTGAACATGGCCTTGAAGGTCACGCCGAACCCGGCGACAGGGTTCTGGAACCCCTGCTGGGTCCCGCTCGACTCGCCGGTCTCCCTGGAATCCTCAGACACCGTCAGCCTCCTTTCCGTCACTTGGAGTATCCACGCCGCCACTGACAATCAGCTCGCGGTCCTGGCGCGAGCGCCGCCGCGGCACGGGCGGCAGGGTCTGCCCCGGCATCGGCGGGACCGGGAATCCCCCGGCCATCGGGTCGAAGGCGGGCGGGGTCTTCTTGATCGCCGCCTCCGCCCGCTCCCTGCGGTCGCGGAAGACGTCCACGACGAAGGAGAGCAGCAGGACCGCCAGCAGTCCGCCGCCGACGTAGAGCAGGATCTGCGTGAAGTCGTAGCCCTCGTTCCGCAGCGCCCGTACCGTCGCGACCAGCATCAGCCAGGCGACCGAGACCGGGATGAGGACCTTCCAGCCCAGCTTCATCAGCTGGTCGTAGCGGACGCGGGGCAGGGTGCCGCGCAGCCAGACGAAGAAGAAGATCAGCAGCTGCAGCTTGACGACGAACCAGAGCATCGGCCACCAGCCGTGGTTCGCGCCCTCCCAGAAAGCGGAGATCGGGTACGGGGCGCGCCAGCCGCCGAGGAACAGCGTCACCGCGATCATCGACACGGTGACCATGTGGATGTACTCGGAGAGCATGAACATCGCGAACTTGATCGAGCTGTACTCGGTGTTGAAGCCGCCGACCAGGTCGCCTTCGGACTCCGGCATGTCGAACGGCGCCCGGCTGGACTCGCCGATCATCGTCACCATGTAGATCAGGAACGAGACCGGGAGCAGGACCATGTACCAGCGGTCCTGCTGCGCCCCGACGATCGCCGAGGTCGACATCGACCCCGAGTAGAGGAACACCGAGGCGAAGGCGGCGCCCATGGCGATCTCGTACGAGATCATCTGGGCACTGGACCGGATGCCGCCGAGCAGCGGATACGTCGACCCGGACGACCAGCCGCCGAGCACGAATCCGTAGACGCCGACCGCGCCGATCGCCAGGACGTACAGCATCGCGACCGGCAGGTCGGTCAGCTGGAGCGCGGTGCGCTGGCCGAAGATCGAGACCTCGTTGCCGGCCGGCCCGAAGGGGACGACGGCGATCGTCATGAACGCCGGGATGGCGGCCATGATCGGCGCCAGGACGTAGACCGCCTTGTCCGCGCGCTTGACGATCACGTCTTCCTTGAGCATCAGCTTCACACCGTCGGCGAGCGACTGCAGCATGCCCCAGGGGCCGTGCCGGTTGGGGCCGATACGGCGCTGCATCCAGCCGATGACCTTGCGTTCCATCACGATGGAGATCAGCACGGTCACCATGAGGAAGGCGAAGCAGAAGACCGCCTTGATGACGATCAGCCACCAGGGGTCGGTGCCGAACATCGAGAGGTCTTCCAGGGCGAGCGGGCTCATGCCTGCACCTCCGAAACGTCCTGGCCGTCCGCCGCCGCGGTCTGAGGGCCGATCCTGACCAGTTCGCCCGGCCGGGCCCCGGTGTCCGACGCCACCCCGCCGCCGGTGGAGTTCAGCGGCAGCCAGACCACCCGGTCCGGCATCTCGGTGACCCGCAGCGGGAGCGTCACCGAGCCGTGCGGCCCGGTGACGGCGAGGGCGTCGCCGTCCTTGACGCCGACCTCGGACGCGGTGGCCGCCGAGAGCCGGACGAACGCCGCGTGCCAGGTGCCCTTGAGCGCCGCGTCGCCCTCCTGGAGGCGTCCCCGGTCGAGCAGCTGCCGATGGCCGGCGAGTACGGCCTCGCCGGCCGCGGGCCGCGGCAGCGCGCCGACGGTCTCCAGCGGCTCGGTGGCGCGGGGGCCGTCCCACGGGCCGAGGCGGTCGAGTTCGTGGTGGACCGACCGGTTGTCGGGCAGGCCCATGTGGACGTCCATCGCGTCGCCGAGCATGTGCAGTACGCGCGCGTCGGTGGGCGGGAGCGGGCGGGTCATCTGGTCCGGTTTCAGCGCCGCCTCGAACGGCCGCGCCCTGCCCTCCCAGTTGAGGAAGGTGCCCGCCTTCTCGGCGACCGCCGCCACCGGCAGGACGACGTCCGCCTGTTCGGTGACCTCGCTGGGCCGCTGTTCCAGGCTGACCAGAAAGCCGATCGCGCGGATCGCCTCACAGGCGCGTGCCGGGTCCGGCAGATCCGCGACCTCGACGCCCGCCACGACCAGGGCCTGGAGCTCGCCGGTGGCCGCGGCCTCGACGATCTGGCCGGTGTCGCGGCCGTAGCGGTGCGGGAGTTCGGCGACGCCCCACAGGGCCGCCACCTCGCTCCGCGCGCGTGGATCGGTGGCCGGGCGGCCGCCGGGCAGCAGCGAGGGCAGCGCGCCGACCTCCAGCGCGCCGCGCTCACCGGCCCGGCGCGGGATCCACACCAGCCGGGCGCCGGTGGCGCTCGCCGCGCGTACCGCCGCGGTCAGCCCGCCGGTCACGGCCGCGAGCCGCTCACCGACGACGAGGACCGCGCCCTCGGCACGCAGCGCCTCGGCCGCCTTGGCCCCGTCGTCGCCCAGGCCGACCCCGGAGGCCAGCGCGTCCAGCCACTCGGGTTCGGTGCCCGGAGCCGCGGGGAGCAGCGTGCCGCCCGCCTTCTCCAGACCGCGTGTCGCGTACGGGGCGAGGGCGAAGGTCCGCTGGCCGTGGCTCCGCCTGGCCTTGCGCAGCCGGAGGAAGACGCCGGGCGCCTCCTCCTCGGACTCGAACCCGGCGAGCAGGACGGCGGGCGCCTTCTCCAGCGAGGTGTACGTGACCCCCATGCCGTCGATGTCCCGTCCGCGCCCGGCGACGCGGGCGGCCAGGAAGTCGGATTCCTCGCCGCTGTGCACGCGCGCGCGGAAGTCGATGTCGTTGCTGCCGAGCGCCACGCGCGCGAACTTGCTGTAGGCGTAGGCGTCCTCGACCGTGAGCCGCCCGCCGGCCAGCACCGCCGCCCGGCCCTTGGCGGCCGCGAGGCCGGCGGCCGCGGCGTCCAGCGCCTCGGGCCAGCTCGCGGGCCGGAGCTCGCCCGACTCGGCGTCACGCACCAGGGGGGTGGTCAGCCGGTCGCGCTGCTGTGCGTAGCGGAAGCCGAAACGCCCCTTGTCGCACATCCACTCCTCGTTGACCTCGGGGTCGTTGGCCGCGAGCCGCCGCATCACCTTGCCGCGCCGGTGGTCGGTCCTGGTCGCGCAGCCGCCCGCGCAGTGCTCGCACACGCTGGGGGACGAGACCAGGTCGAAGGGCCGGGACCGGAAGCGGTACGCGGCCGAGGTCAGCGCGCCGACCGGGCAGATCTGGATGGTGTTCCCGGAGAAGTACGACTCGAAGGGGTCGCCTTCGCCGGTGCCCACCTGCTGGAGCGCGCCCCGTTCCAGGAGTTCGATCATCGGGTCGCCGGCGATCTGGTTCGAGAACCGGGTGCAGCGGGCGCAGAGCACGCACCGCTCACGGTCGAGCAGCACCTGCGTGGAGATCGGCACCGGCTTCTCGTAGGTGCGCTTGTGGCCGTCGAAGCGCGAGTCGGACTGGCCGTGCGACATGGCCTGGTTCTGCAGCGGGCACTCGCCGCCCTTGTCGCAGACCGGGCAGTCCAGCGGGTGGTTGATGAGCAGCAGCTCCATGACGCCCTGCTGGGCCTTCTCGGCGACCGGCGAGGTGAGCTGCGTCTTGACGACCATGCCGTCGGTGCAGGTGATGGTGCAGGAGGCCATCGGCTTGCGCTGGCCCTCGACCTCGACGATGCACTGGCGGCAGGCGCCCGCCGGGTCGAGCAGCGGGTGGTCGCAGAACCGGGGGATCTCGATGCCGAGCTGCTCGGCGGCGCGGATGACCAGGGTGCCCTTGGGCACGCTGAGTTCGACGCCGTCGATCGTCAGCGAGACCAGGTCCTCGGGCGGCACGGCCGCCTCGCCCCCTGAGGAGGCGGCGCTGGTGGTCACGGTCATGCGGTCACCTCCGTGGAGTCGGCGGGCCGGTCGGCCCAGGCGGTCGACCTGGCCGGGTCGAAGGGGCAGCCCTTGCCGGTGATGTGCTGCTCGTACTCCTCACGGAAGTACGTGAGCGAGGAGAAGATCGGCGAGGCGGCGCCGTCGCCGAGCGCGCAGAACGACTTGCCGTTGATGTTGTCGGCGATGTCGTTCAGCTTGTCGAGGTCGGCCATGACGCCCTTGCCCGCCTCGATGTCACGCAGCAACTGGACCAGCCAGTAGGTGCCTTCACGGCAGGGTGTGCACTTGCCGCAGGACTCGTGAGCGTAGAACTCGGTCCAGCGGGTCACCGCCCGGACGACGCAGGTCGTCTCGTCGAAGCACTGGAGCGCCTTGGTGCCGAGCATCGAGCCCGCGGCGCCGACGCCTTCGTAGTCCAGCGGGACGTCGAGGTGTTCGGCGGTGAGCAGCGGGGTCGACGAGCCGCCCGGCGTCCAGAACTTGAGCCGGTGTCCCGGCCGCATGCCGCCGCTCATGTCGAGGAGCTGGCGCAGCGTGATGCCGAGCGGGGCCTCGAACTGGCCCGGATTGGCGACATGGCCGCTGAGCGAGTACAGCGTGAAGCCCGGAGACTTCTCGCTGCCCATCGACTTGAACCAGTCCTTGCCCCGATTCAGGATCGCGGGAACCGACGCGATCGACTCGACGTTGTTCACGACAGTGGGGCAGGCGTAAAGGCCCGCGACAGCCGGGAAGGGGGGACGCAGCCGGGGCTGGCCGCGGCGGCCTTCGAGCGAGTCGAGCAGCGCGGTCTCCTCACCGCAGATGTACGCGCCCGCGCCCGCGTGCACGGTGATCTCGAGATCGAGTCCGCTGCCCAGGATGTTCTCGCCGAGCAGGCCGGCCGCCTTCGCCTCACGCACGGCCTCGTGCAGTCTGCGCAGTACGGGGACGACCTCGCCGCGCAGATAGATGAAGGCATGGCTCGACCGGATCGCGTAGCAGGCGATCACGATCCCCTCGATGAGGGAATGCGGGTTCGCGAAGAGGAGCGGGATGTCTTTGCAGGTTCCGGGCTCCGACTCGTCGGCGTTGACAACTAGATAGTGCGGTTTGCCGTCTCCCTGGGGAATGAACTGCCATTTCATTCCGGTGGGGAAGCCCGCGCCGCCGCGGCCGCGCAGGCCCGCGTCCTTGACGTACGCGATGAGGTCGTCGGGCGCCATGGCGAGGGCCTTGCGCAGGCCCTCGTACCCCTCGTGGCGCCGGTAGGTCTCCAGGGACCACGACCTGTCCTCGTCCCAGAAGGCGGAGAGTACGGGTGCGAGCAGCTTCTCGGGGCTGCTCTCCGCGCTGCCCTCGAATCCGCTGGGCCGGGCGGTGCCTCCCTGTTCGGCGGCCACGGTCATCACTCCCCCTCCTCGGCGCTCGTGCCGGGACGTTCGTCCTGGGCTTCGCCGCGTGGGTGGACCACGCGCGGCGGCGGCTCGCCCTTGGCCAGCCGGAGCCCCGTCAGGGATGCCGGGCCCGCCGTGCCGGACGCCTCGGCGGCGCCGGGGCGCTCGTCGGGGAAGCCGGCCAGGATCCGGGCGGTGTCCTTGAAGGTGCACAGCGGGGCGCCGCGGGTGGGTTCGACGGTGCGCCCCGCGCGCAGGTCGTCGACGAGCCGCTTGGCGGACTCGGGCGTCTGGTTGTCGAAGAACTCCCAGTTCACCATCACGACGGGCGCGAAGTCGCAGGCCGCGTTGCACTCGATGTGTTCGAGGGTGACCTTGCCGTCCTCGGTGGTCTCGTTGTTCCCGACTCCGAGGTGTTCCTTGAGCTCGTCGAAGATGGCGTCACCGCCCATCACCGCGCACAGGGTGTTGGTGCAGACGCCGACCTGGTAGTCCCCGGACGGCTTGCGCCGGTACATGGTGTAGAAGGTGGCCACCGCGGTGACCTCGGCGGAGGTCAGGCCGAGCACCTCGGCGCAGAACGCCATGCCGGTGCGGGTGACATGGCCTTCCTCGGACTGGACCAGGTGCAGCAGCGGGAGCAGCGCGGACCGACTGTCCGGATAGCGGGCGATGATCTCGCGCGCGTCGGCTTCGAGCCGGGCTCGTACATCGGCCGGGTAGTCGGGGGCCGGGAGTCGGGGCATACCCAGCGATACTTCGGTCACCGGTCGACGCCTCCCATCACGGGGTCGATGGACGCCACCGCGACGATGACGTCGGCCACCTGGCCGCCTTCGCACATCGCCGCCATGGTCTGCAGATTGGTGAAGGACGGTTCACGGAAGTGGATCCGGTAGGGGCGGGTGCCGCCGTCGGAGACGGCGTGTACGCCGAGTTCGCCCTTGGGTGATTCCACGGCGGCGTAGGCCTGCCCCGGCGGGACCCGGAATCCCTCGGTGACCAGCTTGAAGTGGTGGATCAGGGCCTCCATCGAGGTGCCCATGATCTTCTTGATGTGGTCGAGCGAGTTGCCGAGTCCGTCCGGGCCCAGTGCGAGCTGCGCGGGCCAGGCGATCTTCTTGTCCTCGACCATCACCGGGCCCGGCTTCAGGCGGTCCAGGCACTGCTCAACGAGCCGCAGCGACTGGCGCATCTCCTCCACGCGGATCAGGTAGCGCCCGTAGGAGTCGCAGGTGTCGGCGGTGGCGACCTCGAAGTCGTAGGTCTCGTAGCCGCAGTACGGGTCGGTCTTGCGCAGGTCCTGCGGGAGTCCGGTGGCGCGCAGGATCGGGCCGGTGGCGCCGAGCGCCATACAGCCGGTCAGGTCGAGGTGGCCGACGTCCTGCAGCCGGGCCTTGAAGATGGGGTTGCCGGTGGCGAGCTTGTCGTACTCCCCGATGTTCTTGGTCATCAGCTTGACGAACTCACGGATCAGGTCGACCGCGCCCGGCGGCAGGTCCTGGGCGAGTCCGCCGGGGCGGATGTACGCGTGGTTCATCCGCAGGCCGGTGATCAGCTCGAAGATGTCGAGAATGTATTCACGATCACGGAATCCGGCGATCATGACGGTGGTCGCGCCGAGCTCCATTCCGCCGGTGGCGATGGCCACCAGGTGCGAGCCGATGCGGTTGAGTTCCATCAGCAGGACCCGGATCACGGTGGCCCGGTCGGGGATCTGGTCCTCGATGCCGAGCAGCTTCTCGACCGCCAGGCAGTACGCCGTCTCGTTGAAGATCGGCATGAGGTAGTCCATGCGCGTGACGAAGGTCGTGCCCTGCGTCCAGTTCCGGAATTCGAGGTTCTTCTCGATGCCGGTGTGCAGATAGCCGATGCCGCAGCGGGCCTCGGTGACCGTCTCGCCGTCGATCTCCAGGATGAGCCGGAGCACTCCGTGTGTGGAGGGGTGCTGCGGGCCCATGTTGACGATGATGCGCTCGTCGTCGGCCTCGGCCGCGGACTGGACGACCTCGTCCCAGTCCCCGCCGGTGACGGTGTAGACGGTGCCCTCGGTGGTTTCACGAGGAGACGCGGAAGAAGCAGAAGGGGTGGTCACGAGTACGACCTCCGCTGGTCCGGAGCCGGGATCTGGGCGCCCTTGTATTCGACGGGGATGCCGCCGAGCGGGTAGTCCTTGCGCTGCGGGAAGCCCTGCCAGTCGTCCGGCATCATGATCCGGGTGAGGGCGGGGTGGCCGTCGAAGACCAGACCGAAGAAGTCGTAGGTCTCGCGCTCGTGCCAGTCGTTGGTCGGATAGACCGGGACCAGCGAGGGCACATGCGGGTCGCTGTCCGGGGCGCTGGTCTCGATACGGATCAGCCGCCCGTGTGTGAGCGAACGCAGGTGGTAGACGGCGTGCAGTTCGCGGCCCTTGTCCTCGGGGTAGTGGACGCCCGAGACGCCCAGGCAGAGCTCGAAGCGCAGGGCGGGGTCGTCGCGCAGGGTCCTGGCGACCCGCACCAGGTGCTCGCGCGCGATGTGGAAGGTGAGTTCGCCCCGGTCGACGACCGTCTTCTCGATGGCGTTCTCGGGCAGCAGGTCCTGCTCTTCCAGGGCGCCTTCCAGTTCGTCCGCCACCTCGTCGAACCAGCCGCCGTAGGGGCGGGTGGCGGGTCCCGGCATCCGTACGGAGCGGACCAGGCCGCCGTAGCCCGAGGTGTCGCCGCCGTTGTTCGCGCCGAACATGCCGCGCTGGACGCGGATCTCCTCGCCGTGGTCGCCGCGCTGGCCCGGCAGGTTGTCGCGGCCCAGGTCCTTCTCCGGGTTGGGTTCGTTCGCCGGGTCGGGCTTGCCGCTGTCGTTCGCGTCGGTCACCGGAGCAGCCCCTTCATCTCGATGGTGGGGAGCGCCTTGAGGGCCGCCTCTTCCGCCTCGCGGGCCGCCTCGTCGGCGTTCACGCCGAGCTTGGAGGTCTGGATCTTCTCGTGGAGCTTGAGGATCGCGTCCAGGAGCATCTCCGGACGTGGCGGGCATCCCGGAAGGTAGATGTCCACCGGGATGACGTGGTCGACTCCCTGCACGATCGCGTAGTTGTTGAACATCCCGCCGGAAGAGGCGCAGACCCCCATGGAGATCACCCACTTGGGGTTGGGCATCTGGTCGTAGACCTGGCGCAGCACCGGCGCCATCTTCTGGCTGACCCGCCCGGCCACGATCATCAGATCGGCCTGGCGCGGCGAGCCGCGGAACACCTCCATGCCGAAGCGGGCCATGTCGTAGCGCCCCGCGCCGGTCGTCATCATCTCGATGGCGCAGCAGGCGAGGCCGAAGGTGGCGGGGAAGACGGATGACTTGCGCGCCCAGCCCGCGGCCTGTTCGACGGTGGTCAGCAGAAAACCGCTCGGCAGTTTCTCTTCGATTCCCATTGGTGGCCCCTCAGCCTCTCAGTCCCATTCCAGGCCGCCGCGCCGCCATACGTACGCGTAGGCGACGAAGACGGTGAGCACGAAGAGCAGCATCTCGACGAGCCCGAAAACGCCCAGCGCGTCGAAGGTGACAGCCCAGGGATAGAGGAAGACGATCTCGATGTCGAAGACGATGAAGAGCATCGCCGTCAGGTAGTACTTGATGGGGAATCGGCCGCCGCCCGCGGCCGTCGGCGTCGGCTCAATCCCGCATTCGTAGGCGTCGAGCCGCGCCCGGTTGTAGCGCTTTGGACCGATAAGCGTGGCCATGACCACGGAGAAGATCGCAAAGCCGGCGGCAAGGGCTCCCAGTACGAGGATGGGGACGTAGGCGTTCACCGCTCCTCGCTCCTCTCAGTCGGCATTGACTGCTTCGGCATACGGACTTCACGGGGGCGGCGCCCCGCCTCACGAAGATCGCGCTTATGTGAGGCAGTTCACAAGCCCAACTGACCCGCATCCTATGCCCGCCGCTCTGTGATCTGCGACACGGGGTACGACAACGGCTTTGTGATCTCTGCCACCTGACGAAGGATCATGAAGTCGGATGAGTGGTGATCTTCATACGCGAAGCTCTGGAGTGATCACCAGAGGTGACATCCGGCCGCGTTACCGCAGGTCGGAGGATCGATGCCATTACCAAGGAGTGGCAGTTGCAAGCAAATTCGCTACGCGAAGACTCTCCTGGTAAGGGCTCGACGGCACGCCGGGGCGAGCCGTGGCGGGCCACAGGGGGAAACCCCGGAGGGGCGTGGGCGGCGGTGATCGCGTGCACGCGTTCACGAGCGCGCGACCCCGGAGGGCCGCACCGCGCGGGCGGCGGCGGGAACCGTGCCCCCGCGGTGACCGTTCCGTGACCTGCGCCACTTCGCCCGACGGCGGAAAGCGGCGGGCTTGGCCAACGATGCGAAGGGATGCTATGTCCGGGGCAAACCGGACGTAACTCGGAAAGCCCATGATCACAGGCTTGATCATCAGTGTCCGGATTGCCCGTTACGGCGTCAATAAGCTGCGACACGCCCGGCATTCGGCCCGCCGTCGCGTAACTGTGGCACAGCACACGTTTCTTGAAGGGAACCCGCATCCCTTGATAGCCGTTGTACTCATGTCTCACACCGCTCACATACCGAGCCACCGGAAGCCCCGCCGCAGTGGCACCAAGCTGCGTGCCGGAGTCGCCGGTGGCGTCCTCAGCACCCTCGCGGTGGCCGGTGCGTCCGGATCGGCGAACGCGGCCGAGCCGGTGACCGAGACCATCGAGCTGCCCGTGCTCACCGAACTCGCGGGCGAGGTGACCGCCGCCGCGGACGCGACCCGGCAGGCCGCCGACACGTACCACCTCCAGGCCGAGCAGGACGCCGCCGCGGCCAAGGCCGCCAAGGAAGCCGAGAAGGCCAAGAAGGAAGCCATCGCCGAGGCGAAGGCCAAGGCTGAGGCGGAAGCCAAGGCGAAGGCCGAGGCGGCCGCCAAGGCGAAGGCCAAGAAGGAAGCCGAGGAGAAGCGCGCCGCCGAAGCGCGCGCCGCCCGCTCCACCGAGCGCACCACGCTCAGCACCGCCAGCGCCTCCGGCTCCGGCTCCACATCCGGCTCGGGGTCCACGTCCGGCTCGGGGTCCTCCTCCGCCAGCGCGTCCACCAGCGCCAGCGCGCCCGCCAGCGGCAGCGTCGCGACGGTCATCTCCTTCCTGAAGGCCCAGCTCGGCGACGCCTACGTCATGGGCGCCACGGGCCCCAACGCCTGGGACTGCTCCAGCCTCGTCCAGGCCGCCTTCCGCCAGGTCGGTGTGGACCTGCCGCGCGTCTCGCAGAACCAGTCGATGGTCGGCACCGAGGTCGGCACGTCCAACCTCCAGGTCGGCGACATCCTTTACTGGGGCGGCAAGGGCTCCGCGTTCCACACCGGTGTCTACATCGGCAACGGCCAGTACCTGGACGCCGCGAACCCCGCCAAGGGCGTCGTCATCCAGAACCTCTCGGGCTACCCGGCGAGCGGCGCGGTCCGCGTGCTGTAAGCAAGCCTCCCGGCACACGAAGGGCCGGTGTTCCCCCGCTCGGGAACACCGGCCCTTCGCCGTACGCGCCGCGCCGTGCCGCGGTCGGGGTCAGGACCGCGGGGCCACCTTGCTCAGACCGTTGATGATCCGGTCCATCGCGTCGCCGCCCGTCGGGTCGGTGAGGTTGGCGAGCATCTTCAGGGTGAACCGCATCAGCATCGGATGGGTGAGGCCGCGCTGCGCGGCGAGCTTCATGACCTTCGGGTTGCCGATGAGCTTCACGAAGGCGCGGCCCAGCGTGTAGTAGCCGCCGTAGGTGTCCTTCAGGACCTTCGGGTAGCGCTGCAGCGCCAACTCCCGCTGTGCGGGCGTCTGCCGGGCGTGCGCCTGCACGATCACATCCGCCGCGATCTGTCCCGATTCCATCGCATAGGCGATGCCCTCGCCGTTGAACGGGTTGACGAGACCGCCCGCGTCGCCCACGAGCAGCAGCCCGCGCGTGTAGTGCGGCTGCCGGTTGAAGGCCATCGGCAGCGCCGCGCCGCGGATCGGCCCCGTCATGTTCTCGGGGACGTACCCCCAGTCCTCGGGCATCGAGGCGCACCAGGCCTTCAGCACCTCACGCCAGTCCAGCTCCTTGAAGGCGGAGGACGAGTTGAGGATGCCGAGGCCGACGTTGGACGTGCCGTCGCCCATGCCGAAGATCCAGCCGTAGCCGGGCAGCAGCCGGTCCTCGGGGCCGCGCCGGTCCCACAGTTCGAGCCAGGACTCCAGGTAGTCGTCCTCGTGGCGCGGCGAGGTGAAGTACGTACGGACCGCGACGCCCATCGGGCGGTCATCGCGGCGGTGCAGCCCCATGCCGAGGGAGAGCCGCGTGGAGTTGCCGTCGGCGGCGACGACCAGGGGGGCGTGGAAGGTGACTTCGCGCTTCTCCTCGCCGAGCTTGGCGCGCACGCCGGTGATCCGCCCGGTGCGGTCGTCGACGACCGGCTCCGCGACGTTGCAGCGCTCGTACAGCCGGGCGCCCGCCTTCTGCGCCTGCCGCGCCAGCTGCTCGTCGAAGTCGTCGCGCTTGCGGACGAGACCGTAGTCCGGGTACGAGGCCAGCTCCGGCCAGTCCAGCTGCAGCCGCACCCCGCCGCCGATGATGCGCAGGCCCTTGTTGCGCAGCCATCCGGCCTCTTCGGAGATGTCGATGCCCATGGCGACGAGCTGCTTGGTGGCGCGCGGGGTGAGGCCGTCGCCGCAGACCTTCTCGCGCGGGAACGCGGTCTTCTCCAGGAGCAGGACGTCGAGTCCGGACTTCGCCAGGTGGTACGCGGTCGCCGAGCCGGCTGGCCCGGCCCCGACGACGATCACATCCGCACTGTGTTCGGAGAGGAGCTCGGTCACGGCGGGATCTCCCCCGGTCTTGGGAATTTGCGTGCCGAAGGCACTGGACATGTGCAGTCTATGGGGGTGCGCTGATCACGGACCTGAAGGGCTGCGCTATGACCACGACACCTCCCGCGATCCGGCTGCGGGTCCCCACCGACGAGGACGCGTACGCCTGGCACCAGGCCTTCGACGACCGCGAGGTCATGGAGTTCCACGGCGGTGAACCGGCCGAGCTGTCCGTGTACCAGGAGCTGACGGCCCGCCAGCGCAAGCACGACGCCGAGCACGGCTTCTGTCTGTGGACGCTGCTCGACGAGGACGACCGGGTGCTGGGGTTCACCGGCGCGCAGTACTGGCCGCACGACTGGGGCCCGGTGGGCGAGATAGAGATCGGCTGGCGGCTCGCGCGCCACGCGTGGGGACGCGGCTACGCGACGGCGGCCGCGCGCGTCACGCTGGAGCGGCTGCGGGCGGCCGGGGCGTCGGAGGTGGTCGCGATGGTCAAGTCGGGCAACGCACGGTCCGTCGCGGTGACGCGGCGTCTTGGCATGCGGCACGCGGAGACCCTCGCGATGCCGGGCCGGGAGACGAAGGCGCACTGCTTCCGGCTGGCGCTGGGCACGTAACCCGCTCGCCGTCACCCTCCGGACTCCGGGCTCCGGGCTCCGGGCTCCGGGCTCCGGGCTCCGGGCTTCGGGGCACTTCCGCGCGGGCCCGTGGCGGCTTACCCTGCCCGTACGGCTGGGGGTGACGGATGTGCGCACAGCACCCGAGGTGAGAGTCCCGAAGTTCGTCGGGCTGATGGCCCTGGACGCCCGAGAGGCGGCTGAGGCCTGCGAGCTGTACCTGGACGCGCCGGACCGGCCGGACTTCCATCTGACCGTCACCGACCATGTCGTACGGCAGTACCCGCCGCCGGGTACCGAAGTGCCGCCGGGCTCGCGCGTGACCCTGTGGTTCGAGTTCGGCACCGGTGAGGGGGACGGTGGCGCGGGTGTGCGGGAGCCGCGCGCGCCCAGAACCCCAGGGGGCGGCCTGCGGCGCGAGCTAGACGAGCCGACGCCGGGCGGCCGCCCGGACAACCCCGCCGCGGGCGGCGGGCTGTCGTTCCTCAGAACACCGACAGGCCCGTGAGAGTGGTGAAGCGGTCGAGCGCCGCGACCCCGGCCACCGAGTTGCCGCGCTCGTCGAGCCCCGGACTCCACACGCACAGCGTGCCCCGGCCCGGCAGCACCGCGAGGATGCCGCCGCCGACCCCGCTCTTGCCCGGCAGCCCGACCCGGTAGGCGAAGTCACCGGCCGCGTCATACGTGCCGCAGGTCATCATCACCGCGTTGACCTGCTTGGCCTCGCTGCGGGTCAGCAGTCTGCTGCCGTCGGCGCGCACCCCGTGCCGGGCCAGGAAGCCCCCGGCCAGGGCGAGATCGGCGCAGTTCATCTCGATCGAGCACTGCCGGAAGTAGTGGTCGAGCAGGGTCGGCACCGGGTGCCGGATGTTCCCGTACGAGGCCATGAAGTGGGCCAGCGCGGCGTTGCGGTCGCCGTGCGCGGACTCGGACGCGGCGACCTCCAGGTCGAACGCGAGATCCGGGTTGCCGCTCTCGGCGCGCAAGAAGTCCAGCAGGTCCTCGCTGGCGTCGCCGGTGAGGGTCTGCAGCCGGTCGGTGACGACCAGCGCGCCCGCGTTGATGAAGGGATTGCGCGGAATCCCGTTCTCGTACTCCAGCTGGACCAGGGAGTTGAACGGGTTGCCGGACGGCTCCCGGCCGACCTGCTCCCACAGGGCCGCGCCCTCGTGGGCCAGGACGAGGGCGAGCGTGAACACCTTGGTGATCGACTGGGTGGAGAACGGCGTACGCCACTCGCCCACGCCGTACACCTCGCCGTCGATGTCCGCGAGCGCTATGCCGAACCGGCTCGGGTCGTGACAGGCGAGCGCGGGGATGTAGTCGGCCGACCGGCCGCGGCCGGGGGTGGCCGCGACGTCTTCGGCGATCTGTTCCAGGATGTGCTGGTAGTCCACGGGGCGGGCTCAGGCCTTGAAGCCCCGGTGCAGCGCGACCACGCCGCCGGTCAGGTTGCGCCAGGCCACCTTCGACCAGCCCGCCTCCTTCAGCAGCTCCGCGAGCGCGGGCTGGTCGGGCCAGGCGCGGATCGACTCGGCGAGATAGACATACGCGTCCGGGTTCGAGGAGACCGCGCGCGCGACCGGCGGCAGCGCGCGCATCAGGTACTCGGTGTAGACCGTGCGGAACGGCGTCCAGACGGGCTGACTGAACTCGCAGATGACGACCCGGCCGCCGGGCTTGGTGACGCGGTACAGCTCGCGCAGCGCGGCGCTGGTCTCCTGCACGTTGCGCAGGCCGAAGGAGATGGTGACGGCGTCGAAGACGTCGTCCTTGAACGGCAGCCTGGTCGCGTCGCCCGCGGTCAGCGGGAGGTGGGGGTGGTTCCGCTTGCCGACCCGGAGCATGCCGAGCGAGAAGTCGCAGGGCACGACGTACGCGCCGGTCCGCGCGAAGGGCAGCGACGAGGTGGCGGTGCCCGCGGCCAGGTCGAGGATCTTCTGCGCGGGCCGGGCGTCCACCGCCTTGGCGACCTCCTTGCGCCAGACCCGGTCCTGCCCGAGGGACAGCACGTCGTTGGTGAGGTCGTACTTCTCGGCCACGTCGTCGAACATCGAGGCGACTTCGTGCGGCTGCTTGTCCAGGGATGCGCGGGTCACCGGGCCATTGTGGCAGGGGTGCCGCGCGCCGTTCACGGGAGCCCGCGTCAGCGGGTGCGGTGCACCAGGCGACCGGCCAGTACCGTCGCTGCGCAGGAGGCCGCGCCGCGCTCGGCCAGGGCCGCCTCGTCGGGGGCGTCGAACGCGGCCAGGTCGGCCCGTCCGCCGACGCGCAGGGGTGTGTGCACACCGCCCGGCAGGTCGTGGCACCCGGCGAACGGGTCGAGGCCGGGGCCGGGGCCGGTCGACGGGATGTCCGGCGCGCCGGCCGCGGGCACCTCGGTCAGCCCGGAGCGGATGACCGCCTGGCGTACCGGCTCGGGGAAGGGACCGGCGACGTGGGTCGTGCCGTGCGCGAGCATGCGCTGGAGGCCGCGGCGTACGCTGCCCGACCAGCGGGACTCGTCCAGCGCCGGGGCCAGCTCCGCCAGCGCATCCCCGGTGACCGGCTCGGTGCCGAGCGCGTCGGCCTCGCGCGGGTCGGGGTGGTAGGCGCGGGTGAGCAGCCAGCACGCGTGCCACTGCCGCAGCCCCGGTGTGAGCACGCCGGGCCAGCGTCGGACCCTGCCCCGCGGGAAGGCCGCGGCCAGTTCGCCGTACGGGCCGATGGCCGCGATCCGGTCGCCGTCGACGGCGACCGCGCCGTCGGGTACCGGTGCCGCGCCGACCGGGAGCACCAGGGGCGCGGCGTGGATCGTCAGCACGACGGCCTCAGTTGGCGGCGAGCAGCTTCAGCTCGGGGTGCGCGGTGCCGCCCGCGATGGCCGTGGAGGAGATGTGCGAGGCCACCCGCTCGTCGACCGGGTCGTTCGCCGGGTCGTCGTGCACGGTGATGTGCTCGTAGGTCGTGGTGCGCTGGGCCGGTACGCGGTCGGCCTTGCGGATCATGTCGATGATCTCCAGCAGGTTGGAGCGGTGCTTGGCTCCGGCCGACGAGACGACGTTCTCCTCCAGCATGATCGAACCGAGGTCGTCCGCGCCGTAGTGCAGCGAGAGCTGGCCGAGTTCCTTGCCGGTGGTCAGCCAGGAGCCCTGGATATGGGCGACGTTGTCGAAGAAGAGCCGGGCGATCGCGATCATCCGCAGGTACTCGAAGATCGTCGCCTGGGTGCGGCCCTTGAGGTGGTTGTTCTCGGGCTGGTACGTGTACGGGATGAAGGCCCGGAAGCCTCCGGTCCTGTCCTGTACGTCGCGGATCATGCGCAGGTGCTCGATGCGCTCGGCGTTGGTCTCGCCGGTGCCCATCAGCATGGTGGACGTCGACTCCACGCCGAGGCCGTGCGCCAGCTCCATGATCTCCAGCCAGCGCTCGCCGGACTCCTTGAGCGGGGCGATCGCCTTGCGCGGCCGTGCCGGGAGCAGCTCGGCCCCCGCGCCCGCGAAGGAGTCCAGGCCCGCGGCGTGGATGCGCTCGATCGCCTCCTTCGCCGAGACGCCGGAGATCCGGGCCATGTGCTCGACCTCGGACGCGCCCAGCGAGTGGATGACCAGCTGCGGGAATTCCTTCTTGATCGCGGAGAAGTGCCGCTCGTAGTACTCCACGCCGAAGTCCGGGTGGTGCCCGCCCTGGAACATGACCTGGGTGCCGCCGAGCTCGACGGTCTCGGCGCAGCGCCGCAGGATGTCGTCGAGGTCGCGGGTCCAGCCCTTGTCCTTGGCCTTCGGCGGGGCGTAGAAGGCGCAGAACTTGCACGCCGTCACGCACACGTTCGTGTAGTTGATGTTGCGCTCGATGATGTACGTGGCGATGTGCTCGGTGCCCGCGTACCGCCGCTTGCGGACCGCGTCGGCGGCCGCGCCAAGCGCGTGCAGCGGTGCGAAGCGGTAGAGGTCGAGCGCCTCCTCGGGCGTGATCCGCCCACCCTCGGCGGCGCGGTCGAGTACGGACTGAAGCTCGGCCTTGTCGGTCACCGGGATGTCCCTTTCAGCAGGGTCTGCCATGGGGTTTCGCCATGGCTGGGCGGACCGATCCAGCGTACGCCAGCCCGCTGACAGGCCCTGGGGCGGGCGGCTCCGCCCCGGCTCGCCCTACGGGGTATGACGGGGTACTGCACGGAGGTACTACGAGGTACGGGGGGCCGCCCCTTACGGGGTGAGCAGCTCTACGCGCGCGTGGGGGTCGAAGCCGGTCGTCGGGCCGACCCGCCGGGCGAACTCGGCGACCCCGGCGAGCTGCGCGGGGCCGAAGCGGAAGTCCAGCGTGGTGAAGTAGCGCTCCAGGACCTCGGCGTCGAAGGCCTCCCAGCGCGCCGCCTGCTCGGCGACCTTGCCGACCTCTTCGAGTGACACGTCACGGGAGGCCAGGAACGCCTCGTGCACCTTGTGGACGACCTGGGGCTCGCGGGCCAGGTAGTCGCGCCGCGCCGCCCACACCGCGAACACGAAGGGCAGCCCGGTCCAGTCCTTCCACATCTGCCCCAGGTCGTGGACCTGGAGGCCGAGCCGTGGGCCGTCGTGCAGATTGGCCCGCAGCGCCGCGTCCCCGATCAGCACGGCCGCCTCCGCCTCCTGCATCATCACGCCGAGGTCGGGCGGGCACGTGTAGTAGTCGGGGCGCACCCCCACCCGCTCGGCGAGCAGCAGCTGGGCGAGTCGTACCGACGTGCGGGACGTGGACCCGAGGGCCACGCGCGCGCCGTCGAGGCGGTCGAGCGGCAGCTGCGACACGATCACGCAGGACATCACCGGTCCGTCGCAGCCGACCGCGATGTCCGGCATGGCGACCAGTTCGTCGGCGTGCTTGAGGAACTCCACGAGGGTGATCGGCGCGATATCCAGATCGCCCTGCACCAGCTGCTCGCTGAGCCGCTCCGGAGTGTCCTTGGAGAGCTCCAGGTCGAGCAGCGCCCCGGTCCTGGCCAGTCCCCAGTAGAGGGGCAGGCAGTTCAGAAACTGAATGTGGCCGACGCGGGGCCGGGTGCGGGGAGATCGACTACGGGGAGAATTGTCCACATCGCGAGACTAGCCGCCGTGCGACAGGGTGCGCCCCCGGCCCCTCCGTCGCCCCGTCATTCGCCTTCTGGCCAGGCACTCGACACGCCCCCGTCAACCCCTGTGCACCGACTTTCAGACATCCGGGTGACGTGATCTTGCCCCCTACCCTTAGCGGCATCCTGCGTGCTAGGCTCGCCGCAAGTTGCAGTTTGGTTTCCCTTGCAGTACAGAGCCTGCGGAGCATGTGACCGCAGGCTCTCGTCGTTTTCAGACTTTTGCAGTAGTGGTCGACACTCGCAGGTTCTGGAGCAGGGCAACCCTTTGGCCCAAGGAGGGCTTTATGGCTACCGGAACCGTGAAGTGGTTCAACGCTGAAAAGGGCTTTGGCTTCATCGCCCAGGAAGGCGGCGGCCCGGATGTCTTCGTCCACTACTCCGCGATCAACGCCACTGGCTTCCGCTCCCTCGAGGAGAACCAGCCGGTGACGTTCGACGTCACGCAGGGCCCGAAGGGCCCGCAGGCCGAGAACGTCACCCCGGCCTGATCCGGTAACGCCGGTTCCTTGATCCGGAACGGATAGCAGTACCCAAGGAGCCCCGCTCCCTCCGCCTCGGCGGTGGAAGCGGGGCTCCTGCCTTGTACGCGCCCCGTGCGCGGGGTCCGTCAGGAATCCGCGGCGGCCGCGTACAGGCGCTCGACACGGTCCGCGAAGCGGGCGATGACCGCCTGGCGGCGGACCTTCATGCTCGGGGTCAGCAGCCCGTTCGCGACGCTGAAGTCCTCGTCCAGGATCTCGAAGGCCCGGATCCGGGCCGGGCGGGACACCTGCGCGTTCGCGGCGTCGACCGCCTCCTGGACCAGCTCCCGCACGCGCGCGTGGCGGCCGGGCCGCTCCCCCGGCTCGATGCCCTCACGCGCCGCCAGGCCCGCCAGTTCCTCCGCGTCGAGCGTGATCAGCGCGACCGGATACGGGCGGTGGTCGCCGACCATCACCGCGCGGGAGACCAGACGAGCCCGCTGGAGGGCGCACTCGACCTGCGCCGGGGCGAGGTTCTTGCCGCCCGATGTGATGATCAGGTCCTTCTTGCGGCCGGTGATGAACAGGAAACCGTCCTCGTCCAGGGTTCCGATGTCGCCCGTGTGCAGCCAGCCGTCGGCGTCCAGGGTCTCGGCGGTGGCCTCCGGGTTGCCGTGGTAGCCGGGGAACACGTTCACGCCGCGGGCCAGCACCTCGCCGTCGTCGGCGATCCTGACCTCGCAGCCGGGCATCGGGCGGCCGACCGAGCCGTAGCGCACCGCCGCGGGGTGGTTGAGCGCGATCACCCCGCCGGACTCGGTCATCCCGTACCCCTCGAAGATCGCTATGCCGCAGGCGCGCAGAAAGTCCAGGGTCTGAGGGGCGATCGGCGCCGCGCCGGTCAGCGCCCACTTCAGCCGCCCGCCGAAGGCCGCCCTGACCAGGCTGAACAGTCGCTCGTCGGCGGCCTCGAAGGTCGCCTTGAGCTCCCCGGTCGGCTCTTCGCCGCGCTCGCGCAGCCCGGCGACCCGGACGCCGACCCGGATCGCCTCGTCGAACCGTTCCCGGCCGCCCTCCTCGGCCTCGGCGAGGCCCAGGACCACCGAGTGGACCTTCTCGAAGAGGCGGGGCACGGACGGCAGATGGGTGGGCGCGACCTCGGCCAGCTCGCCGACGATGCCCTCGATCCGGCCGCCGAAGTATGCCAGCGTGCCGCCCTGGAGCAGTGCCTTGAACTCGATCAGCTGCGCCATGACATGGGCCAGCGGGAGATAGAGGTACGTGCGGTCGCCGGGCCCGCCGGGGATCAGGTTCAGGGTGCCGTCCCGCACCGTGCCGAAGTTGCCGTGCGTGATCAGGCAGCCCTTGGGCAGCCCCGTGGTGCCCGAGGTGTAGACGATGGTGGCCAGATCGTCGGGCGTACGGGCCTCGGCGCGGGCCAGCAGCTCGGGCAGCGGCGCCGGGTCAGGCAGGTCGAGCAGCGGCGGGCCGAGCAGCGGCGGGTCGAGCGGTGACAGGTCCTTCTCCCCCGCCTGCGTCATCCGCACCACGTGCCGGACGCCGGGCAGCTTCGGGCGCAGCCGCTCGACCTTCTCGGCCTGGGCGGCGTTCTCGCAGATCACCACGGAGGCGCCGGAGTCGCCGAGCACCCAGGCCACCTCCTCGTCACCGGCCGTCGGATAGACCGGCACCACCACGGCCCCCGCGGCGAACGCGCCGAAGTGGGCGTACGTCCACTCCGGGCGGGTCTCGGCGAGTATCGCCACCCTGTCGTCGGGGCGTACGCCGAGGCCGATCAGCCCACGGCCGACGGCGCGTACGGCAGAGCGAAGCTCCGCGTAGCTGACCTCGGACCACCCGTCCGCGGCTTCTGGGTCCTTGAAGCGCAGGGCGGGATGCTCGGCGAAACGTTCGGCCACCCATTCCACGAACACGGCCAGGCTCTTGGGCTGTTCCGTCTGCGGCTGCATGCCTACGACGCTACGGACGCGCCGCCACCGGCGGGGATGACCGGAAGCGTCACCACCGCTGACCTACGCGCTCAATCCGGCTACCGTCGTGTGCATGGCAAGGCGGACGGTCACCGTGCACCATGTGCGGGGCGTGCTGCGCGGCGCCGAGCGCGGCGGCGTCGACACCGTCCCGCTGCTCCAGGCCGCCCAGATACCGCCGCTGCTGCTCGGCGACGACCGGGCACGGATCACGTCGGCCCAGTTCGTCCGGCTGTTCCGGGAGGTCTACCGGGCGACCGGGGACGAGTTCCTCGGGCTCGGCTCGGCGGTCAGCAGGCCGGGCACCTTCGCGATGATGTGCCGGGCCTCGTACGGCTGCCGCGACCTGGGCGCCGCAGTGGAGCGCGCGGCCGCCTTCTACGGGCTGTTCCCCGGCGGTCCCGACCTCGCCCTGGAGCGGTCGGGCGAGGAGGCCGTGTTCGCCATCCGCGGGGAACTCGGCGACGACGAGGACCGTTTCCTCAGCGAGTGCGTACTCACCATCTGGCACCGGCTGTGCAGTTGGCTGATCGGCCGCCGTATCCCGCTGCGCTGGGCCGCGTTCGCCTATCCCGCGCCGCCGCACCGGGACGAGTACGGGGAACTCTTCGGCTGCCGGGTGCGGTTCGGCGCGCCGCGTACGGGCGCGGGCTTCGCCCCGCACTGGCTGGACGCGCCCCTGGTACGGGACGAGGACCAGCTGGAGCGGATGCTGCGCCGGGCCCCTTTCGACCTGCTCAGCCGCCGGGAGTACGACACGACCGTGGCCGAGCAGGTGCGGCGGACGCTGGTGCGGGCACTCGCCGACCGGGGGGACGCGCCGCGGCTGCCCGCGCTGGGCGAGGTCGCGGCCCGGCTCGCGGTGAGCCCGGCGACGCTGCGCCGTCGGCTCGCCGCCGAGTCCACCTCGTACCGGCAGCTGAAGGACACGGTGCTGCGGGACGCGGCGATCGCGGGGCTCGCCGAGGGGCGGGAGCCGATCGCGGAGCTCGCGGCGCGGCTCGGGTTCTCCGAGGACACCGCCTTCCACCGGGCGTTCCGGCGGTGGACGGGGACGACGCCGGGGGCGTACCGGATCGGGCACGCGGTCGTCGAGGACTCGCGGGACACCGGGTGAGGCGCCGTGCGACCGGGTGAGACGCAGAGTCAGCAAAGCTGAGCGTCCCGGTCAGCGCGCTCCTTACCCGCCGGTCACTACCTTCCTGGCAACTACCCCTGCCGTGAAGGACAGTTGGGAGAGCCGCATGCACATCCGTATGCCCAGAAGGCTGGGCGGGGTGATCGCCGCGCTGGCGCTGGCGGTCGCGCTGCCCGCGGTCGGCGCGCCCGTCGCGCAGGCCGGTCAAGCCGGTCAAGCCGGTCAAGCCACGCCAGCCGGTCAGGCCGCGCGGGCCGCCGACGGGGAACCCGGCGCCGTGGTCAGCGTGGAGGACTGGGCCTTCCACCCGTTGCCCGGCCAGCCCACCGCTACCAAGTCCTGGAAGATCCACTACCGCTCGACCGACGCGCTGGGCCAGCCCAACACCGTCTCCGGCACCGTGATCGTCCCCCTGGACGGCAGGCGGGGCCCCCGACCGCTGATCACCTACGCCGTCGGCACGGTCGGACTCGGCGACCAGTGCGCCCCGAGCGCGGGCTTCCCTCAGGGCACCACCATGGAGGCCAACCTGATCCAGCAGCTCACCTGGCGCGGCTGGGCCGTCGTCGTCACCGACTACGAGGGCCTGGGCACTCCGGGCGAGCACACGTACACCGCGGGACGCTCCGCCGGGCACGCCATGCTCGACGCGGCGCGCGCCGCCCAGCGCATCCCGGCCGCCGCCGAGTCCGGCCTCACCGCCGACAGCCCGATCGGCATCATGGGCTACTCACAGGGCGGGCAGGCCGCCAGCTGGGCCGCCGAACTGAAGGCGTCCTACGCCCCTGAGCTCAAGGTGAAGGGCACCGCGACCGGCGGCGTCCCGGCCAAGCTGGCCCCGCTCGCCCCGGTGCACGACGGGTCGTACGGCGCGGGGCTGCTGTTCATGGCCGCGGCCGGGCAGGACGCCGCGTACCCCGACCTGAGACTCGACTCGTATCTGAACGAGGAGGGGAAGCGGCTCATCGGCACGCTGCGCAGCGGCTGCGTGGCCGCGAACGCCGTGCTCGGGTCCTTCCGGAAGATCTCCGACCTGACCCACACCAACCCGCTGGACACGCCCGAGTGGCAGCGGCGCCTCGCCGAGTCGGACCTCGGCACGGCGGCCCCCGACCACCCGGTGTACCTGTACCACGCGGTCGCCGACGAGCTGATCCCCTACCGGCTCGGCAAGCAGCTGCGCCGGGACTGGTGCGGCCGGGGCGGCACGGTGACGTGGCGGACGATCCTGCTCGGCGAGCATGTCTCGGGCGTGATCACGGAGTCGGCCGCGGTCCAGAACTGGCTGGCGGCCCGCTTCGCCGACCGGCCGACCAGCGGCAACTGCTGAGCCAGCCGCGCCCGGTGACCGCGCTCGGCGCCTCGAACGGGGCGCGGCTCGTGTCACCGGGGCGGTGACCAGCGGTCCCCCCGCATCAGGTTGCCCAGGCCCGCCCAGGAGAAGTTCATCAGCGTCGCCGCGGCGGCCGTGGCCGAGACGTCGGCCGTGGCGTTCGCCCACACGGCCAACGACTCCGCGGCGCCCACCAGGGCCTCGGCGAACCCGGCGACCTCGCGCTCGGGCAGCGCGGGGTCGTGATGCGCCTCGCGGGCCGCCTCCGCGATCAGCAGCGTCACGAAGGCCACGATCTCCTCGCGCATCACGGCGACCTCGCGGGCGAACGGCTCGCCGTGCGTACGCGCCTGGCTGTGCAGCACCGCCCACCCGTCGGGGTGCTCCGCGGTGTGCGTGAAGAACGCCCGCAGCCCGGCCCAGAGTTGCCGGTCGGCCGGTTCACCGGGAGTGACCGCGCCGCGTACCGCCTCCACCAGCGCGGCCGCCTCCCGGCGGATGCACGCCGTGAAGAGTTCTTCCTTGGAGTTCAGATAGAGGTAGACCAGCGGCTTGGACACCCCCGCCAGCTCGGCGATCTCGTCCATCGACGCCGCGCGGTACCCGCGCTGCCCGAAGGTGCGCACCGCCGCGTCCATCATCTGCTGCTCGCGCACCGCGCGCGGCATACGCTTCTGCCTCGTCTGCCCCGCCTGCCCGGCTTGTCCTGACTGTCTCGACTGGCTGGTCCGCCCAGTCACCGTCTCACCCACCCCGGCCCCTCCCGCCAGCTGTACGGAGCAAGCCTACGGTTCGAGGCGAGCGGCACGTCCGGTTCAGGACGCGGGCGGAGTGTCCTCCGGGCCGCCGTTCTCACGGCGCTTCATCTCCTCCTCGCGGCGGCGCAGATCCGCCTCCCACTCTTTCAGAAGGGCGTCGTCCGGCGCACTCGCGTCCTCCTCACGGCCGCCGCCCTCCTCACGGCCGCCGTCCTCCTTGCGGCCCTCGCCCTCCTTGCGGCCGTCCGCCTTACGGCCGTCGCGCCGCGACACGCCGTCGTCCTCGCGCAGTGACTTGAGGAAGTCGGGGTTGTCGTCGGGCGCGACCCACCCGCCGCGGCCCCCCGCCGCGCTCTGGACGGTGCGGTCCTTGCCGACGATCAGCCAGGAGATGGAGCCGACGAGTGGGAAGAGCAGGATCAGGATGGCCCACAGCGGCTTCGGGACATAGCGGACCTCCTGCTCATCGGTGGTGATGCAGTCGATGAACGCGAAGATGCTGAGTGCCAGCGGCACCAGGATCATCAGCACCCGGAGCATGAGGCGGTCCCCCTGAGCGTGGGCATGGGGGCCGCCGATGCGGCCCCCCGAACAAGTCAAGAGTAGCGAGTAGCCGATACTGGACCCTATGGCTTACGACGATCTTCGCTCCCTGCTCCGCGCACTGGAGCGCGAGGGCGATCTCAAGCGCATCAAGGCCGAGGTCGACCCCCATCTGGAGGTCGGTGAGATCGTCGACCGGGTGCAGAAGTCCGGCGGCCCGGCCCTGCTCTTCGAGAACGTCCGCGGGTCGGCGATGCCGCTCGCGATGAACGTCTTCGGGACCGACCGCCGCCTGCTCAAGGCCCTGGGCCTGAAGTCGTACGAGGAGATCAGCGACTCGATCGGCGGACTGCTCAAGCCCGAGCTGCCGCACGGCTTCGTCGGGGTGCGCGAGGCCTTCGGCAAGCTCGCGAACATGACGCACGTGCCGCCGAAGAAGGTCAAGCCCGGCGCCGCTCCCGTCCAGGAGGTCGTCCTGACGGGTGACGACGTCGACCTGAACCAGCTCCCGGCGCTGTTCACCTGGCCCGAGGACGGCGGCTCCTTCTTCAACCTCGGGCTGACGCACACCAAGCACCCCGAGACCGGCGTACGGAACCTGGGCCTGTACCGGCTCCAGCGGCACGACCAGCGCACCATCGGGATGCACTGGCAGATCCACAAGGACAGCCGCAACCACTACCAGGTCGCCGCCAAGCGGGGCGAGAAGCTGCCGGTCGCGATCGCCTTCGGCGCGCCGCCCGCGGTGACCTACGCCTCCACCGCGCCGCTGCCCGGCGACATCGACGAATATCTGTTCGCCGGGTTCGTGCAGGGCAAGCGGGTCGAGATGGTCGACTGCAAGACCGTGCCGCTCCAGGTGCCCGCCAACGCCGAGGTGGTGCTGGAGGGCTGGCTGGAGCCGGGCGAGATGCTCCCGGAGGGCCCCTTCGGGGACCACACCGGCTTCTACACGCCGCAGGAGGACTTCCCGGCGCTGACCATCGACTGTGTGACCATGCGCAAGCGGCCGCTGCTCCAGTCGATCGTCGTGGGCCGCCCACCGACCGAGGACGGCCCGCTGGGCCGGGCCACCGAACGGTTCTTCCTGCCCCTGTTCAAGATCATCGTGCCGGACGTCGTGGACTACCACCTGCCCGAGGCGGGCGGCTTCCACAACTGCATGATCGTCTCGATCGACAAGAAGTACCCCAAGCACGCGCAGAAGACCATGCACGCCATCTGGGGCGCGCACATGCTCTCGCTGGAGAAGCTGATCGTGGTGGTCGACTCCGACTGCGATGTGCGCGACTACCACGAGGTCGCCTGGCGGGCCTTCGGCAACGTCGACTACGCCCGCGACCTCACCGTGGTCGAAGGCCCGGTCGACCACCTGGACCACGCCTCCTACCAGCAGTTCTGGGGCGGCAAGGCGGGCGTCGACGCCACCAAGAAGCTGCCCGATGAGGGCTACACACGCGACGGCGGCTGGCCGAACATGGTCGAGTCCGACCCGCGCACGGCAGCCCTGGTCGACCGCCGCTGGAAGGAATACGGCCTGTGAGCGCCTCCGCCGCCGCGGTGCCCCAGCCGGGGCGCACCAGGGCCTTTCTGCGACTGGTGATGATCGAGCACTCGGTGTTCGCGCTGCCCTTCGCGTATATCGCGGCGCTGACGGCGATGTTCCGGCTCGACGGCACCATGCACTGGGGGCGGCTGCTCCTGGTCACCCTCGCGATGGTGGGCCTGCGGACCTTCGCGATGGCCTGCAACCGCATCATCGACCGCGAGATCGACGCCCGTAACCCGCGCACGGCGGGCCGCGAGCTGGTCACCGGCGCGGTCTCGGTGCGGTCGGCCTGGACCGGCGCGCTGATCGCCCTCGCGGTGTTCCTGGGCGCGGCGGCGCTGCTGAACCCGCTGTGCCTGATCCTGGCCCCCTTCGCGGTGGTGCCGATGGTGGTCTATCCGTACGGGAAGCGGTTCACCGACTTCCCGCACGCGATCCTGGGGCTCGCCCAGGCGATGGGCCCGGTCGGCGCCTGGATCGCGATCACCGGAGAGTGGTCCTGGCAGGCGGTGATCCTCGGCCTCGCGGTCGGCGTCTGGATCGGCGGCTTCGACCTGATCTTCGCCTGTCAGGACGTGCGGGCCGACCGCGCCGAGGGGGTCAGGTCGGTCCCGGCCCGCTTCGGCGTTCCGGGCGCGCTGTACGGCGCGCGGGCCTGCCATGCGGTGACCATGGCGCTGTTCGTCTGGTACGCCTTCGCCACGGACGCGGGCGGGTTCTTCTGGTTCGGTCTGCTGATCGTCGCGGTGGCCTTCGCCTACGAGCACACGATCGTGCGGCCGCACGACCTGTCCCGGCTGAACCGGGCCTTCTTCACCACCAACGGGTTCATCGGGATCTCGCTGTTCGTGTGCGCGCTGCTCGATCTGCTGGTGCGCGGACTCACCCTCTGACGCCTGCCGCCCCGATGCCCTGCCGCACCGACGCACCGATGCCCTGACGGCACACCGGTCCCCCGGCCCTCGCCTCCCGGCGTCAGTCCGGCGCGCGCCGGAACATGAAGGCCGCGGCTATCCCGCCGAGCAGCCCGAAGAGGTGACCCTGCCAGCTGATTCCGGGCGTGGTGGGCAGCACGCCCCACAGCAGCGAGCCGTACAGCACCCCGATCAGCAGCCCGACCAGGATGTCCCCGATGCGCCGGTCCACGAAGCCGCGCACCACCAGATAGCCGAAGAGCCCGAAGACGACACCGGACGCGCCCCCGGTGACCGAGTGCTCGGGGGCCGTGAGCCATACGCCGAGACCACTGGCCAGGATGATCACCACGGCGACGGCGAAGAACCGGCGGATGCCGGAGAGCGCGGCGATGAAGCCGAGTATCAGCAGCGGCATGCTGTTGGCCGTGAGGTGGTCGAAGCCGAAGTGCACGAACGCGGCGGGCACCACGTCACGCAGCTCGCCGAACTCGCGCGGCGATATCCCGAAGGTGTCCAGCGAGTTGTCCGTCGCCTGGTCGACGGCCTCCAGGAGCCACAGCAGCGCCAGCCAGCCGATCATGACGAAGGCCGCGATCTTGACCCGCTGCCCGCGCGTCTGCGGTCCGGGGCTCGCGCCGCCGCGCGGCCCGAACGGCCCGTACTGCCCCGATGACCCGCGCCATCCCGATCCGTAGGATCCGTGCTGTCCGTATGACATGGGCGTCCCCCTAATGCCTGATACGTGCCCGTGCCTGTACCCGCCGTCGCTTCCTGCCGGTGCCGTCTCCTCTCCCATTCTCCTACCCTCTCAACGCCGAGAGCCCCCGCCTGGTTCCAGCTGGTTCCGGCCCTGCGGATAGGCTCGGAGGCGTGCAGCCAGCAGTCGAGCCAGCTTCCGAACCCGGCGCCGGACGCCGCCCCTGGGTGGTCGGCGTCTCCGGCGCGTCCGGCACCCCGTACGCGGCGGCCGTGCTGCGGGCCCTGCTCGCGGCGGGCGAGAGCGTCGATTTGGTGGTCAGCCGCGCCTCGCGCCTCACGCTCCTGGACGAGACCGGCATCTCCTTCCGGGATGCGCACTGGCGGGACGACCTGCGCGCCTGGCTGGACCGCGGCGCGGACGGCAAGCCCGGCGTCTTCGCCCCGGACGTCGGCGATGTGCGGTACTGGGCGGCCGGTGACCTGGCCGCCGGGCCGTCCTCCGGCTCGTACGCCACCAAGGGCATGCTGATCGTGCCCGCCTCCACGGCCTGTGTGGCGGGCGTGGCGCTCGGGCTCTCCAAGGACCTGCTCCAGCGGGCGGCGAGCGTGACGCTCAAGGAGCGCCGACGCCTGGTGGTGGCGGTGCGCGAGACCCCGCTGAACGGCCAGACGCTCCGCCATCTGGTGGCCCTGGACGAGGCGGGGGCGGTGGTGGCGCCCGCGTCCCCCGCGTTCTACGCCGGAGCGACCCACATCCAGGACCTGGTGGACTTCGTCGCCGGGCGGGTACTGGACGCGGCGGGGGTGCCACACGGGCTGTACCGCCGCTGGGAGGGCGAGCTCGGCGGCGGCTCACCGTAAGGCGGCTCGCTGAGGCGGCTCACCGTAAAGAGGCGGCTCACCGTAAAACTGACGGCTGGCGCTTCTCGGATCGCCTCTGCTACAAGATCCGCAGGGCGCTGGCCGAGCGTGCCTTATTTTCCCTACGTAGACTCGCGGGAACGCTGAACAATGGAAGGCTCCAGGCATATGGACGCGGTGGACAGGCAGCTCATTCAGGCCCTCCGGGAGAACGGCAGGGCCTCGTACGCCGAGCTCGGCCGACTGGTCGGCCTCTCGGGCCCCTCCGTCACGGATCGCATCAACCGCCTCGAGGCCGCGGGAGTCATCACCGGCTACCGCGCCACGGTCGACGCGGCGTCGCTCGGCCTCGGCGTCACCGCCCTGATCGGCATCTCGCTCTCGGACGCCGCCGACCACGAGGACGTGGCGCGCCGCCTCAAGGACCTCAGCGAGATCGAGGACGCCTGGTTCATCGCGGGCGACGACTCGTACATGCTCAAGGTGCGCGTCGGCGACGTGGACGGCCTGGAGAAGACGATCCGGCGCCTCAGCGGCACCAAGGGCGTGTCCCGTACGCGTACCACGATCGTGCTCTCCACGAAGTGGGAGAACCGGGTCGGGGAACTTCCCGAGGAAGCCTGAGCGTACGGTTGGCGGGGGCCCTGAAGGCGAAGGCAAGGGCGGGGCCCCTGGGATCAGACATATGGGAGGCGCCGGGTAATGGACGCTGGACTCAAGCGCGAGCTCGAGGAGAAGGTCCGGGCCGGTGAGCGGCTGACTCGCGAGGACGGCATCGCGCTGTACGCGTCGGACGACCTGGCATGGCTCGGCGGCCTCGCGCACGAGGTACGGACGCGCAAGAACGGCGACGTCGTCGTGTTCAACGTCAACCGCCACCTCAACATGACCAACGTGTGCACCGCGTCCTGCTCCTACTGCTCGTTCCAGCGCAAGCCGGGCGAGAAGGACGCGTACACCATGCGCATCGAAGAGGCCGTCCGCCTGGCCAAGGACATGGAGGGCGAGAACCTCACCGAGCTGCACATCGTCAACGGCCTGCACCCGACGCTCCCCTGGCGCTACTACCCGCGCTCCCTGAAGGCCCTCAAGGAAGCCCTCCCCTCGGTCTCCCTCAAGGCGTTCACGGCGACCGAGATCCACCACTTCGAGACCATCTCGGGCCTGTCCGCGTCCGAGATCCTCGACGAGCTGATCGACGCGGGCCTGGAGTCGCTGACCGGCGGCGGCGCCGAGATCTTCGACTGGGAGGTCCGGCAGCACATCGTCGACCACCGCACCCACTGGGAGGACTGGTCGCGCATCCACCGGCTCGCGCACGAGAAGGGTCTGAAGACCCCGTGCACCATGCTGTACGGCCACATCGAGGAGCCCCGCCACCGCGTCGACCACGTGCTGCGGCTGCGCGAGCTCCAGGACGAGACCGGCGGCTTCCAGGTCTTCATCCCGCTGCGCTACCAGCACGACTTCGTGGACATGCAGGACGGCAAGGTCCGCAACAAGCTCCAGGCGCGTACGCAGATGGCGACCGGCGCCGAGGCGCTGAAGACCTTCGCGGTCTCCCGGCTCCTCTTCGACAACGTCCCGCACGTCAAGGTCTTCTGGGTGATGCACGGCGTGCAGACCGCCCAACTGGCGCTCCAGCACGGCGCGGACGACATGGACGGCTCGGTCGTCGAGTACAAGATCACCCACGACGCGGACGACTACGGCACCCCGAACAAGCTGACCCGCGACGACCTGCTGGACCTGATCCGGGACGCGGGCTTCCGCCCGGCCGAGCGGAACACCCGGTACGAGATCATCCGCGAGTACGAGGGCCCCGACGCGGAGCTCCGCGAGACGCCGCAGCCGATGCGGCTGTGACAGCGAGGCCCATCCATGACTGACACAGACACCGGCATACGCACCGATCCGCTGGCCTTCGAACTCGACCCCCCGGTCGGCCCCGCGCTCGCCGACGGGGTGCTCCGCCTCTGGACGGACGTGACCAACGCCGACGGCTCGGTCGGGTTCGTCCCGCCGGTGACGGCCGAGGACATCCGGCCCGAGTGGGTCAGACACCTGGTCTCCATGGCCGAGGGCGGGACCCGGCTGCTCGTCGGGTACGACACGGAGGGCGAGGTCGCCGCGACCGCGTTCCTCGCCTTCAACACCCACCGGCTGATGCGGCACTGGGTGTGGCTCTACACGGTGATGGTGCACCCGCGCCACCAGGGCAAGGGCTACGGCCGCGACCTCATGCGGGCCGCCGAGGACGCGGCCCGCGGCTTCACGGGGATCGACGCGATACGGCTCACCTGCCGGGGCGGCACCGGGGTCGACCGGTTCTACGCCTCCTGCGGATACAAGGAGGTCGGACGGGCGCCCGGCATGATCCGGGTGGCGCCGGGCGACGACCGGGACGACATCACCATGCTGCTGCCCCTGCGCTGACCGGCCCTCCCGCCAGTGATCAAAACGGACGTGCTTCACTAGTCGGTCAGAGACTCGAACCGCGTCAAGCACCCAGCACCCAGCACCCAGCCATACGAGCCATACGAGCCATACGAGCAGAGAGAAGGTCAGCCGTGGCACCCAAGCCGAGCGCCACCGTCCGCTACACCGCCATGCGCCTGGGCGTCTTCGCGGGCTGCTTCCTGGTGATCTGGGGTCTGGTCTACGTCGGCGTGCTGCCCGCCGGGCTCGGCGACTCCAACCTGCTGTGGGTGCTGCTGCTCTCGATCGCCGTGTCGGCGCCGCTCAGCTTCGTCCTGCTGCGCTCCCAGCGCGAGGAGATGTCCACCCAGATCGTCGGCAAGGTCGACCAGGCCAAGGCCAGGCTGAACGCGAACCGCACCATGGAGGACGCCGCGCTGGACGCGGAGGACGCCTCCCGCGCGCAGGGCTCGGCCTCGTAAGGTCCGTCACACCCTCAAGCCCCAGTACAGCGGCCCACCCGCCCCTGTACTGGGGCTTTGTGCGTTTCGCCCCTCTCGTCACCCAAAGACAAGCTTTGATGTTCTCAAAGTTCAGGTGTTAACGTTCTCGGCGTGAAGACAGCAGCCGCGCACCGCACCACCACGAGCGTCCCGCTCGTGGCGCGCCTGCATGTCGATCTCTGCCGCTGTATGTCCGCGACCTGTTGCCGCGTCTGACAAGCACAAGCGACATCACGCAGCGGCCCCGTCGACCCTTTCGCGGTCCGGCTGTCGCGCGCCCGTCACGTCCCCCGCCCCACGCGCCCTACCCGGAGTGTGTCCGTGTCCGCGAACGTCAAGTCCGCCGCCGATAACCCCGTCGGCGACAACACCACCGGTGGCCAGTCCACCGGCTTCCGCATATCGAAGATCCCCTTCTGGGCCCAGATCCTGGGCGGTCTGGTCCTCGGCGTCCTGCTCGGCTGGCTGGCCCGCAGCCAGGATGTGTCCTGGCTGGTCACCACCCTCGACAAGATCGGCGGCATCTTCGTCCAGCTGCTGAAGCTGGCCGTCGCGCCGCTCGTCTTCTTCGCCATCCTGGTGTCGATCACCAACCTGCGTAAGGTCAACAACGCCGCCAGGCTGGCCGCCCAGACCCTGGTCTGGTTCATGATCACCTCGCTGATCGCGGTGGGCATCGGCCTCGCCATCGGCCTGCTCACCAATCCGGGCGCCGGTACCGGCCTGACCCCGAAGGACGGCGTGGCCCCGGAGAACACCGGGTCCTGGATCGACTTCCTGACCGGGATCGTCCCGACGAACATCATCACGCCGTTCGCCGAGCTCAAGGTCCTGCAGATCGTCTTCATGGCCGCCGTCGTCGGTATCGCCGTACTGAAGATCGGCGAGAAGGCCAAGCCGATCCTCGACCTCAGCGAGTCCGTGCTCGCGCTGCTCCAGAAGGCCCTGTGGTGGGTCATCCGGCTCTCCCCGATCGGCACCGTCGGCCTGATCGGCTACGCCATCGCCGCCTACGGCTGGGACCTGATCGGCAAGTACGCGACCTTCACCGCCGACATCTACATCGGCTGCGCCCTGGTGCTGTTCGGCGTGTACCCGCTGCTGCTCGCCACCGTCGCCCGAGTCAACCCGCTGCAGTTCTTCCGGGGCGCCTGGCCCGCGATCCAGCTGGCGTTCGTCTCCCGCTCCTCGGTCGGCACCATGCCGGTCACCCAGAAGGTCACCGAGCGGCTCGGCGTGCCGAAGGAGTACACCTCCTTCGCGGTGCCGTTCGGCGCCACCACCAAGATGGACGGCTGCGCCGCGATCTACCCGGCGATCGCCGCGATCTTCGTCGCGCAGATCTTCGACGTCCAGCTCGGCGTCAAGGAGTACCTGCTCATCGCCTTCGTCTCGGTGGTCGGCTCGGCCGCGACGGCCGGTCTGACCGGCGCCACGGTGATGCTGACCCTGACCCTGTCGACGCTGGGCCTGCCGATGGAGGGCGTGGGCCTGCTGCTGGCCATCGACCCGGTCCTGGACATGATGCGTACGGCGACGAACGTGGCCGGGCAGGCGCTGGTTCCGGTGATCGTCTCGGCCCGCGAGAACATCCTGGACCGCACGGCGTACGACAACGCGACGAGCTTCGACATCAACGACCTGGACGACGCCGCGCCGCTGGCGGCCGCGGCCCAGGACACGGTCGAGGTCGCGGACGACCGCAAGGTGGCCGTTCCCGCCTGACGCGCCACGCGCGCGTAGCGACGCCTCGCAGCCGGGCCCCTGACCCTCACGGTCGGGGGCCCGGCCCCTTCTCGTGCAGAATTCCCCACATGAACGCGAACGTGGACGAGGCGCGGGCCCGCGCATGGCTCGCGACCGCCGTCGCCGAGGCCGAGCGCGGGCTCGCCGAGGGCGGCATCCCGATCGGGGCCGCGCTCTACGGGGCGGACGGCACGCTGCTGGGGCGCGGCCACAACCGCCGCGTGCAGGACGGCGACCCGTCCCTGCACGCGGAGACCGCGGCGTTCCGGGACGCCGGGCGGCAGCGCTCGTACCGCGGGACCACGATGGTGACGACGCTCTCGCCGTGCTGGTACTGCAGCGGCCTGGTGCGCCAGTTCGGCATCGCGCGCGTGGTCGTCGGCGAGGCGAGGACCTTCCAGGGCGGGCACGACTGGCTCGCCGAGCACGGCGTCGAGATCGTCATCCTGGACGACCCGCGCTGCGCGGCGCTGATGGCGGACTTCGTCGCCGCGCGCCCTGAGCTCTGGTACGAGGACATCGGCGCCAGCGAGGCACAGCGCGCCAGCGAGGCATAGCTCACGGGGCCGCCGCGTACGCGTCCCTCAGCTGCTGCCAGCGTGCGCGGGACCAGGCCGCCCAGGAGGCCGCGTCCATCGGGCGCCCGTCCAGCGCCCGCAGCAGGAACTCGAAGTGCTGGTGCCACCCGGCCAGACAGTCCAGCCGCAGCGCGTCGTCGCCGGGGAACGTGTTGGTGAAGCGGAGCGTGGTCGCGCCGAGCCCGAGCGGCTCCAGGTGGAAGCGCACCCGGCCGTGCGGGGCGTCGAAGGCGTACTCGGCGATCCGCTCCACGTCCCAGGCGGTGATCCGGCCGGAGTGGACCGCCGGGGCGTGCTCGGCGTCGACGTTCAGCCAGCGCAGCGTGACCGCGCCGCCGAGGCGCGGCTGGAGCACGTCGGCGGCGGCGAGCCAGCCGGGCAGCCCCTCTGCCGTGGCGACGGCGTGCCACACCTTGTCCACCGGGTGCGGCAGGTGCAGCTCGTAGTGGAGGTGCTGGGTGTCGCCGTCCGTCGTCTCGCTGGTGCCCTGCCCGATCGTTCCGGTCATGGCACCAGCGTCTCTCCGGCGCGCCGCACGCGCACCCCTGCGGGTCGGTCAGGCGTACGAGTGCAGGCCGCTCAGCACCATGTTCACGCCGTAGTAGTTCCACAGCCAGGTCACGAAGGCGAACAGCCCCAGGTACGCGGCCTTGCGGCCCTTCCAGCCCGCGGTCGCGCGCGCGTGCAGATAGCAGGCGTACACGGCCCAGGTCACGAAGGACCAGACCTCCTTGGGGTCCCAGTTCCAGTAGCGGCCCCAGGCCTCGCCCGCCCAGATCGCGCCCGCGATGATCGTGAACGTCCACAGCGGGAAGACCGCCGCGTTGACGCGGTAGGCGAACTTGTCCAGCGAGGCGGCCGACGGCAGCCGGGACAGCACCGAGTGGGCGAACGAGCCGGGCTCCCCGCCGCGCGCCAGCTTGGCCTCGTACGCGTCGCGGAAGAGGTAGAGCAGCGTGCCGACCGCGCCCAGGTAGAAGACCGCGCCGCAGAAGATCGCGGTGGAGACGTGGATGTACAGCCAGTACGAGTCCAGGGCCGGGACGAGCTGGTCGCTGGCGGTGTAGAGCCAGGTGGTGGCGATGCCCAGGTCCAGCAGGACCGTGGTGACCAGGACCAGGCCGATCCAGCGGACGTTCTTCTTGGCGGCCAGCAGGGCGAGATAGACGCCGACCGCGACCGTCGAGAAGGTGATGGAGAACTCGTACATGTTGCCCCACGGCGCGCGCTGCACCGACAGGGCGCGGGTGAGCACGCCGGACGCCGCGACCAGGAAGCCGAGCGTGGTGAGCGACACCGCGATCCGGCCGTACAGGTCGCCCTTCTCGGTGCCTCCGTGCGCGCCGGGCCCGTCCGCGACGTCGCGGCTGCCGGTGGCCGAGCGGGTGACGACCTTGGGGTGCTCCAGGACCGCGGTGCCCCCGTCCGCCTTCCTGACCCGCACGGCCGGGGCGGCCGACGCGGCGGCCTGGGCGGCCTGGCCGCTCTGGGCGGCGTTCGGGCTGGTGAGGGCGGCCGCGGTGCGGCCGACCTTGCTGCGGCCGCCGAAGGTCCACTCGGCGATATGGGCGAAGAACGCCAGGGTGTAGACGGCCATGGCGGACTTGATCAGCACATCGCTGATCATCGCCAGGTTCTCGTTGGTGGCGGCGGCGAGCGTCACTTCTCAGCCCCTTCGGCAGGGTCGGCGGAAACTTCAGTTTCGGGCGCGGACGCGGACTCGGGCGCGGACTCGAGCGCGGACTCGGGCGCGGTCGGCGCCCGCTCGTGCAGCGCGGCGGCGAGCGAGGCCAGCTCCTCCGGCAGCTTCGCGGACTCGCTGCGCCCCAGGCCCGCCATCTCGACGACGGTCACGCCGTCCGCGCCCCGTACGGCACGGACCCAGACCCGGCGCCGCTGGATGAACAGCGAGCCGACCAGACCGGCGAGCGCGGCGACGGCCCCGAACAGCGCCGCGCCGTTGCCCGGCTGCTGGGAGACCTGGAAGGCGGCCCACTCCTTGAGCTCCTTCTCGTACGTGATGGAGCCCGCGCCGTCGGGGAGTTCCATGGTCTCGCCGGGCAGCAGCCGCTTCTTGAGCAGCTCCCCGTTCTCGTCCTTGAACTCCTCCATCTTCCTGGTGTCCAGCTGGTACACGTTCTGCGGCAGCCCGGAGTCGACGCCCAGGCTGCCGTGGTACGCGGACAGCGCGAGCACCGGGAAGTCAGCGGCCGGGAACTGCGAGAACATCTCGCCCTTGCCGTCGCCCGCGAACGTCGGCACGAAGAAGGCGTTGAAGCCGAGCTGGTCCTTCTCGCCGTTCTTGTCGCGGTAGCCGTCCATCACCTTGATCGCGCCGGTCGAGGTGACGTTGGCGTCGATCGGCAGCAGCGGCACGGCGCTGCTGAAGACGACCTCGCCCTGGCCGTCCCTGACGGTGACGACCGGCGCGTAGCCGTGGCTGAGCAGATAGACCTTCGAGCCGCCCACTTCGAGAGGCTTGTTGACCTTGATGACCTTCTTCTTCTCCGGCCCGTCGACACCGTCGGTGTACCGGACGTGCGCCTCGAAGGTGCGCGGGGTGCCCTTCTGCGGGCCGCTGCGCTCGTAGGTCCCCTCGAAGCGGTCGAGCGTGAAGCTGAACGGCTTGAGGTCGCTGGAGTTGAACAGGGTGCCCGGCCTGAAGTCGTCGTACATCGGGACGGTGTTGGCGAAGCCGTCGCCCTCGACGATCAGCTTGCCGCCCTCGGACTTGAAGAGCGCGCCCGTCGCGAAGGCCACCAGGATCACGATGAGGGCGATGTGGAACAGCAGGTTCCCGGCCTCGCGGAGATAGCCCTTCTCGGCCGCCACCGCGTCCCCGGCCGGGTCGGCGCGGAAGCGGCGCCGCTTGAGCAGCGCGAGCGCGGTCTCCCGTACCTGCTCGGGCTCGGCGTCCGTGCGCCAGGTCGTGTACGCGGGCAGCCGGTCCAGGCGCTTGGGGGCGCCGGGCGGGCGGCCGCGGAGCTGGCCGACGAACTGCCAGGTGCGCGGGACGATACAGCCGATCAGCGAGATGAACAGCAGGATGTAGATCGCCGAGAACCACACCGAGCTGTAGACGTCGAACAGCTGGAACTTCTCGTAGATCTCGGAGAGGCCGGGGTTGGCGTCCTTGAAGTTCTGGGTCTTGAACTCGTCGACGTTGTTCTGCGGGAGCAGCGATCCGGGGATCGCGGCGAGCGAGAGCATGAACAGCAGGATCAGCGCGACCCGCATCGAGGTGAGCTGCCGCCAGAACCAGCGCAGCCAGCCGACGAGGCCCAGGGCGGGGAGCCTGGTCAGCTCCTCGCGCGGCGCCGTGGAGAGCTGAGCCTCTTCCGCGGCTTCTTCCGCGGCACCCTGCTCTTCGACGCGTTCCGCTTCTTCCGCTTCTTCCGCTTCCTCTACTTCTTCCGTGATGTCCCGCTTGCTACTCACCACGTCGCTCATGACTCCTGGTCCTCACACAGAGTTCCGTCCATCGCCGGTTCCACGCTCAGAGCCCGACGGTGAACTGCGCCGACCAGACAGTCAGGTCGTACACAATCCGATTCCAGATCCCCGTCACCAACAGCACTCCGATGCCGACGAGCAGCGCGCCGCCGACCCGCATCACCCACGCGTAGTGCCGCTTGACCCAGCCGAAGGCTCCCAGCGCCTTACGGAAGGCGAGCGCGGCCAGCACGAAGGGCAGGCCGAGCCCCAGGCAGTAGCCCACCATCAGCAGCGCACCGCGCCCGGCGCTCGCCTCGGTGACGGCGAGCGACTGCACGGCCCCGAGCGTGGGTCCGACGCACGGGGTCCAGCCGACCCCGAAGAGGATCCCGAGCATCGGGGCCCCGGCGAGACCGGCCGTCGGCTTCTGGTGGAACCGGAACTCACGCTGGGTCAGTCCGGGGAGCAGCCCCATGAAGGAGAGTCCCAGGAGGATCGTCAGACCGCCCAGGGCCTTGGCTATCACGTCCTTGTGTTCTTCGAGGACGTTGCCGAAGTATCCGAAGAGGGCCCCGGTGGAGACGAAGACCGCGCTGAAGCCGAGCACGAAGAGCAGGGACCCGGCCAGCATTCTGCCGCGCCGGGAATCCACCAGGTCGGCGCCGCCGATGCCGGTGACGTACGAGAGGTAGCCGGGCACCAGCGGCAGCACGCACGGCGAGAAGAACGAGACGAGCCCGGCGACGATCGCGAGCGGGAGCGCGAGCAGCAGCGCGCCGCTCATGATCGTGCCGCTGACGTCGGCGGCGCCGAGCGTCACCATGGCCTGGCCGCCGTCTCGGTCATTTCTCGGCCAGAACAGGTTTGATCATGGAGCGCAGGTCGTCCTCGCTCAGCGGCTTCGGCGCCCGCGCGGCCACCTTTCCCTCGCGGTCCACCACCAGCGTGGAGGGAATGGACTTCAGCGCGAGGTCCCCGTTGAACTTGAGGATGCTCTTGCCCTTGGGGTCGTACAGGCTGGGATAGGTGACCTTGAAATCCTTCTCGAACGCGCGGGCGTTCTTCACGTCCAGGTCGCGGGTGTTGATCCCGAGGAATTCAACGCCCTGATCCTTCAGATCACCGGCGACCTCGACGAAATGCGGAGCCTCGACGCGGCACGGCGCACACCATGATCCCCAGACATTCACGACCACGATCTTGCCCTTGTAGTCGGAAAGCCGGACCTCGCCCCCGTCGACGGTCTCGCCGCCGATGTCCGGAGCCGCGTGACGCTCGCCCTTGGCGACGGTCGCGATGCCGCCGCTGCCCGTAACGAAGTTCGTGTTACCGCCCGAACCGGACACGTCGGAGGAGCATGCCGTCAGGGCGAACGCGGCGCCGACCAGCAGCGCCACCGGGAGCCTGAGGGCCCGACGGCGCGGACGGGACACATGGCTGCTGCTCATGTGAAGAGTTTCGCATGCGGTCGGCGCCCCCTCCGGCCCACCCCCCTCCAAGGGGGGCAGGCCGGGCGAAACGCCTGGTAGCGGGATCAGCTGGCGCCCGACGCGCCCGGACGGAAGGCCTGCCATCCGCCCTCGGGACGCTGTCCCACGCCCAGGCCGCGCAATCCGGCCAGGACCTTCGGGTCCTGGACGTCGAGCCAGTCCACGAACTGCCGGAAGGACACCAGCCGTACGTCTTTCTTGTCCGCCATCGCCTTGAGCGCTTCCTCGACCGCGTCCATGTAGATGCCGCCGTTCCACTCCTCGAAGTGGTTGCCGACGAAGAACGGGGCGCGGTTGCCCTCGTAGACCCGGTTGAATCCGGCGAGATAGGCCTCGGTCGCCTGCTTGCGCCAGGCCGGGTAGTTGGCGGGCGGTCCCTTGGTGCTGTTCTTCGACTGGTTGGCGAGGATGTTGTAGTCCATCGAGAGGACCTCGAAGCCGTGGCCGGGAAAGGGCACGGCCTGGAGCGGCAGGTCCCAGACGCCCTGCTTCTTGGCCGGCCAGACCTGGCGGCCGCCGGGCGACGAGGCGTCGTAGCGCCAGCCCAGCTTGCGGGCGGTGGGCAGCAGCTTGTCCTGGCCGAGCAGGCAGGGCGTACGGCCGCCGACGAGCTCCTTGTCGTAGTCGAAGGGCAGCGCGGGCAGGTCGGACCAGCCGGTGTTCGTGCGCCACTCCTTGACGAAGGCCTTGGCCTGTTCGATCTCGTCGAGCCACTGGGCCGGGGTCCAGTTGCCGACCGAGCCCGAGCCCGCGCAGAAGTGCCCGTTGAAGTGGGTGCCTATCTCATGGCCGTCGAGCCACGCCTGGCGCACGTACTTCAGCGTGGCCTTGATGTTCTCGTCCTTGAGGTAGCCGATGTCGGACGCGCCGACGGCGTTGTTCGGCGGACGGTAGAGCCGCTTCTTGGACTCGGGGAGCAGATACAGACCCGAGAGGAAGAAGGTCATGTGCGCGTCATGCTCAGCGGCGAGCTTCAGGAAGCGCGGGAAGAGTCCGTTGCCGACCTCGCCCGCGCCGTCCCAGGAGAACACCACGAACTGGGGCGGGGTCTCGCCGGGCTGGAGGGGGGTGGGCGCGGGCGGCTGCTTCGGCTGCTTTCCGGTGAACGAGGTGGAGCCGTCGCCTATCGGACGCGCCTCCTTCGCCGCGCCGTCGGCCGGGCCCTCGTCGGCCTGGCCGGTCTGGTCCCCCTGGGGCTTGGGCTTCGGGGCGGCCTCCGAGCCGCCGCCACAGCCGGAGACTCCCACCGCCGCGGCGGCGCCAAGTCCCAGGCCTATGAGTCCCCTTCGGCTGATATCGCGCATTCCGTCCCCATTCTCCGTGCCCGCACCCCTACGAAATGGACACCACTCAAGAGGGCACGGAGAACGGGATGGTTCCAGGAATCAGCACAAACTTCCGGCATTCACCGAGAGTTCGCAAAGGGCAGCAATGTGTGAGTGGCCAGAAATGCCCCTTGCGTACCGATTGTCCGCAGGCGGCGCACTGACCACACACCGACTCTCACGCGTCACGCCCCCGCGTGTCGACCCCTGTACGCGAACTGATGACGCGAACTCCGCTTGCTACGCGCCGAAGGCCTTGTCCTTCCCCTTCACCGGCTTGGCCCCGGCGAGCAGATGCGGCGGGACGAGGTCACGCGCCGGCTCGGTGTACCCGACCGAGACGATCTTGTCGCCGCGGTAGGTGAACGTGGTCAGGGACGCGAGCGTGCACTGCCGCTTGCGCGGGTCATGCCACAGCCGTCGCCGCTCGACGAAGCTGCGCACGATCCAGACCGGCAGCTGGTGCGAGACGCACACCGCCTCATGGCCGCGGGCGGCGTCCTTCGCGGCGTCCAGCGCCCCCATCATCCGTACGACCTGCTCGACGTACGGCTCACCCCAGGACGGCTTGACCGGGTTGACCAGGTACTTCCAGTTCGCCGGGTTCTTCAGGGCGCCGTCTCCGACCCCGAAGGTCTTGCCCTCGAAGACGTTCTCCGCCTCGATCAGGCGACCGTCCGTGGCCAGGTCGAGGCCGTGCGCCTTGGCGATCGGCGTCGCGGTCTCCTGGGCGCGCTCCAGCGGCGAGGCGACCACATGCGTGATGTCGCGCGACGCCAGGTGCTCGGCGACCCGCTCGGCCATCCGCCGCCCCAGCTCGGAGAGGTGATAGCCGGGCAGCCGCCCGTAGAGCACGCCCTCCGGGTTGTGCACCTCGCCGTGCCGCATCAGATGGACGACGGTCAGGTCGTCATCGCTCTTGCCGACGCTCATGCCGCTCATGCCGTTCACGCCGCTCATGTCGCTCATGCCGTGGCCTCCGCGGCGGCTCGGGCGGCGGCCGGGAGGGCGTCCGCGATCCGCTGGACGGCCCGCTCGTCATGGGCCGTCGAGACGAACCAGGACTCGAACGCGGACGGCGGCAGATACACCCCGTCGGCCAGCAGCGAGTGGAAGAAGGCGGTGAAGCGGAAGGACTCCTGCCGCTTGGCGTCGTCGTAGTCCCGCACCTCACGGTCGGTGAAGAAGACCGAGAACATGTTGGACGCGGTCTGCAGCCGGTGCGCCACGCCCTCCTTGCTGAGCGCGGCGGTGACCAGCGACCGGATCTCCTTCGAGACCGCGTCGACCTTCGCGTACGCGGCGTCGTCGAGCAGCCGGAGCTGGGCGAGGCCCGCGGCGGTGGCGATCGGGTTCCCGGAGAGCGTGCCCGCCTGGTAGACCGGCCCGGCCGGGGCGAGATGGGCCATCACATCGGCGCGGCCGCCGAAGGCCGCGGCCGGGAAGCCGCCGCCCATGACCTTGCCGAAGGTCATCAGGTCGGGGCGGACCCCGTCGACGCCGTACCAACCGGCCTTGGAGGTACGGAATCCGGTCATCACCTCGTCCGAGATGTACAGCGCGCCATTGTCCTGGCAGAGCTGCTTCAGCCCGGCGTTGAACCCCTCGCCGGGCGGCACCACGCCCATGTTGCCGGGCGACGCCTCGGTGATCACACAGGCGATCTCGCCGGGGTGCGCGGCGAAGGCCCGCCGGACCGCCTCCAGGTCGTTGTACGGCAGGACGACGGTGTCGCCCGCCTGAGCCCCGGTGACGCCGGGGGTGTCCGGCAGCCCGAAGGTGGCCACCCCCGAGCCCGCGGCGGCCAGCAGCGCGTCCACATGGCCGTGGTAGCACCCGGCGAACTTGACCACCTTGGCGCGGCCGGTGAAGCCGCGGGCCAGGCGGATGGCGGACATCGTCGCCTCGGTGCCGCTGGACACCAGGCGCACCCGCTCGACCGGCTCGATCCGGGCCACGATCTCCTCGGCGAGCGCGACCTCGCCCTCACCGGGCGTGCCGAAGGAGGTGCCGCGCGCGACGGCCTCCTGGACGGCCGCGGTCACCTCGGGGTGGGAGTGGCCGAGGATCATCGGACCCCACGAGCACACGAGGTCGACGTACTCGCGACCGTCGGCGTCCGTGAGGTACGGACCGGTACCGGACACCATGAACCGGGGCGTACCCCCCACGGCGCGGAAGGCGCGCACCGGTGAGTTCACGCCGCCGGGCGTCACGAGGGCCGCGCGGTCGAACAGAGTCTGCGAAACTGGGGCGTCATAGTCATAGGGGAAGCTCACGTAAGCCATGGTGTCAGAGGCTTCCGGCATCCTGCGGACAGGTGTTTCAACACACGTTTGCCCACACGTTTCGACGTGCGGCCGCGGGGGAGGTCACTGACACGATGATCGGGTTGCGCGGCGGGGGCCGCGAGTGGTCGGGTGGAGATATGCATCGCGGTGGCGGACTGGGCGAGGGGACCGACGGCATCGGGCCCCGGCGTGCCCGTCGGGGGAAGCACCGACGCGAGGCGGAGGCGCAGGCACGAGAACAATCCCGCGATCAAGCCAGGGACCAGGCCGGCGACCGGGCCAGCGACCAGACCAGGGACGACGTCTGGGAACAGCCCCGCTCCCGCGCGTCACGGAACCAGCAGGACCAGCGGGATCAGGCGCACACGACGCATGACCAGGACGCGGACCAGAACGCGGACCAGGAACGGGAACAGTCAGGCGGCTCGGGGAGCAGGGGTGGCCGGGTGGGGGTGACCTACAAGTACTTCGGCGCTCCGGACGGTGCCACGGCGGCCCGCGTGCCGATCTCCATGCGCCCGGAGGAGCTCGGCGGCGACGAGCTGGGCATGGGCGGCATGTTCACCAAGATCAAGCCGGAGACGATGGCCGCGATGGTCCTCACCGGCATCGAGGGCATACCCCTGCACAAGGTGCCCCCGCTGGAACTGGTCGTGCTCCACCCCGACTACGCCGTGGTCAAGCTCCCCATGACGGTCGTCGACCCGCTGCGCGGCATCGGCGAGGAGTCCGTCGGCGCGGCCGCGTTCATCTGGTCCACGGTCCCAGACCGCGGCGGCCCACGCGACGCGTTCAACGTCTACCAACTGCTGCACGAGTGGCAGGACTTCAGCCACCGCCTGCATGAGGCGGGGCATCAGCCTTATTGCCTTGTGTGGCCCTGAGCTGGGGTTTCGTGGGATTCGGGCGAGGTCTTCGGGCCTCGCCCTTGTTGGTACCGAGGAGGGGCCGTCAGGCGGCCAGGGCACATTGAGGGCACATTGGTTTTGCTGGGGGTGCTGATGTGCCCTCGGCGGCGGACGGGTCGTCGTCGCCATCCCCCTCGGCCGCCGTTCCCGTGAAGGCGTCGTCGATCGCCTTGCGCGTGCGGGTCTCGCTCGACGGCAGCAGGTGCGTGTACGTCCGCAGCGTGAAGCCCGGGTCCGAGTGCCCGAGGTACTCCGAGAGCGCCTTGATGCTCTCCCCCGCGTCCAGGAGCACGGAGGCGTAGGCGTGCCGGAGGGCGTGCATGCCGTCCTCGGGGGCCGCCTGGAGGTAGCGCGCGCCCCGCTCTCGGGGAGGGATCACGTCAGCGGCGGCCAGGGCGCGCTTCCAGTCGCCCATGTCGCGGCCGAGGTAGCCAGATGGCGGGAAGTACGCGGCATGTCCAAGCGGGCATTAGCGCTGGCCATGGGCTTCGACCCGTCGTACGTCAGCCACGTCGAGTCCGGCCGCCACAAGCCCACCGAGGAGTTCGCCCGGCTCGCCGACGAGCACCTCAACGCCGGGAAGGCGATCTGGCGGCGCTGGTGCGACTACGAGCAGGCCCGCACCAGGACTCGACGCCAGCCCACGGCCCCACCGACCCAGCGCAGGCCCGAGCAGCCGTACGCCACCGGCTCCGCCCTCGTCGTCGAACACGACGCCGCCCGCCTCCAGTACGACGGCCACTCCTACCGCCTCACCATGAGACGGCTGCTGCGGAACACCGGCGCCGAACCGGTGACCCGCTACCTGATCCGCATCTCCGTCGACCGCTACCCCGGCGACCCCGAGCAGTCCAACGCCCACTACCGAGTCCACCCGCTGACCTGGGACGAACTCGATCTCACCGCCACCTGCCGCGGCGAGACGATGCACTGGCAGGCCAAGCACGACCGCGACGCCTTCAAGAAAGTCTGGCTGCTGTTCGACAACGAACACAGCCGCTTCCCGCTCGCTGGAACCAGTTGCCCCATTTGTCGTCGCCGACGGTGTAGGCGTACTCGATCCACACGGACTCGCCGGGGTAGCCCTCCACGCTCGGTACCGTCTTGAGTGGAGGTTCCGGGCACGGCCCGAACACAACACTGAACAAGGGGACTTCAGGTGATTGACGTGCGGCCCAGCCAACAGATGCGCGACCTCGGAGTCGTCCAGCACGGCGCCGGCATCCTGACCGAACCGGCCCGCGCCTTCACCCTGCCCGCCGAGCGCGACGAAGCCGAGCGCATCACCGACGAACTGTTCGCCGCCATGGAACGGATCGGGCAGGTCCACCCCTTCGCCAAGGGCATGGGCATCGCCGCCCCGCAGATCGGCATCGGCCGCACCGCAGCCGTCGTCCAGCCGCCCGGCGACGCATCCGCCGTCATCCTGCTCAACCCGAAGATCACCGACCGCTCCGACGAGCTGGACGAACAGTACGAAGGCTGCCTGAGCTTCTTCGACGTCCGCGGCCTCGTCCCCCGCCCCCTGAAGATCACCGTCGAAACCACGGCCCTGACCGGCGAAACCGTCACCACCGCGTACGAACGCGGCCTCGCCCGCCTCATCCACCACGAGATCGACCACCTCGACGGCCTGCTCTACACCGCCCGCATGCGCACTGGGATCGAGCCGATCCCCGTCGAGGAATACCGGCAGACCGGTCGGGCCTGGGCATACGAGAAATAGCCGGGACAGCACCTTCTTGGACTGACATGGCAGATGTCGACCAGTCCGGGCAGCAGGTCAGCGGGCCCCGACTGACTCCTCAGGCAGCGCGACGGGACGCAGCACGGTCAGGGAATCTTCCTGACGAGCGACCATTGCGAAGGGGAACCTGTCCACCTGCAGGCACAGGTCGACATCGTCGGGGTGAACGCCCTGGTATCCACGTCGAACCTCGTCGTCGAGATCGGTGGCTGCCTGGGAGGTTCTCGCACGGTGGAGATACGGGGCCGCCTCAGCATCGCCTCCGGTGAGACGCTGACCGATGTCTTGTCACGTCCCGAAAGGGAGAGAAGGACCGGTCATGCCTGAACCCACAGCACTGCCCACCGAGTTCATCCGCGCCTACGAGAAGGCGACCAACAGTCACGACATTACCCAGCTCATCCCGCTGATCGCTCCCGAGGCCGTCTACTGGTTCTCCGACGGATCCCACTGCGGCCGCGAAGCCGTCCTCTCCGCCATCGCCGGGACCTTCGCCACCATCCGCGACGAGGTCTACCGGATCGACGATCTGGAGTGGATCGCCCACAGCGATGACCACGCGGTATGCCGCTACCGGTTCACCTGGACCGGAACCATCGACGGCCAGCCGCGATCAGGAAGCGGCCGGGGCACCAACGTGCTCGTCAACAACGCCGGAACCTGGCAGATGCTCCACGAACACCTCAGCGCATAACCAGGCGGCAGCACCAAACCACAGGCATTGGCAATTACTCCCTGTCGGCTTCGCAGGCCGTGGTCTGGTCGCCCAGCATCCCGGCGAGTTCCGCCCGGTCCATCTGTCCTCCTCCCGCCTGCCGTCCCGCTGTCCGCTCAGTCGTCGAAGTGGAGGCCGGGCCGGGTCCAGAGTGTGAGATCACTGCTGGTGGCAACCGCTAAAGTCAGGCCGGAGGGGGAGAACCCGGCTGCTCGGAGTTCTGAGTGCTCGGAGTGGAAGACGTGCCACCACGTCCCTCCCGCCGAGCCTTTGTGGGACCCGCCGTCGGCGGAGAGGATGACGCGGTCGTGGGGCCACTCGGGGCTGACGACGTCCAGGGCCCAGCCGTCCCCCGTGGTGCTGTGCAGGCCGCCACCGAAGAGTCCGGCTATGCGTACCGGGACGCCCGCGATTGGTCCGAGCCCAGGGCAGGTGAGGTCCGGGTGGGCGTCGGGGGTGCTCGTTTCCGGTTCGGGGTCCCGGTCGCGGGCGATCTTCTCGCCGGTGACCGCGTCGAAAAGTCCATGGCCGTCGCTGGACACGACCATGACGAGGTCGTGTCCGCTGCCGGGGTGGATGGCGAATCCAATACCGAGAAGGCCCCCGATGGGAGTCCTGCGGTCCAGCACCGGCCGCCACGGCTCGGGAGCCGGCATGACGGTGGCGGCGAGGTAGCGCTCGCGCAGGTTCTGCTGGTACTCCGTGATCAAGTCGCCTCCTCTGTGCGATCCGCATCGAGGGTCACCCGCGCAGTGGCCCACGTCGATTCGATTCCTGGCGGGTGATCTCGGCAGCGCCGCCTGCTTCCTGCCACCCGTGCAGTGCGCCCTCCGCCAGGACGCCGTACTGCCGCTCGTAGGCGCGGATCCACAGCATCACGGTCACATGATCTCTCGGAGAGGGGAAGGCGCGTTCGGCGAGGCCCACGGGCCGACCGCTTCCCGTTGATGCACCTGCCACGCTGTCCGGCTCGTTAAGCGAACGATCGCAGAGGAAACATCACGCTCAGTCTCGGCAGCTTGCGTGCTGCCTCGTCCTCGCGTCGCACGTCCCACCGCTGACCGAGCGGCCCCGAACTGCCCTCTCCATTGCCCTGATCGGCCTCGACAGCCTCATAAGCAGAATCCGTCATCCGAACACCAGCCACCGAAAATCCGGTCCGCAGTTGCCCACAGATCCCACGTGAACGGTTCGTGCGTCACTGAAAGCGGCCACCAGAAGTTCCCCACGTACGGCCAACTGCGGGCGTAGCCGAGGGTGGCCGCTATCGGCTCGATACCTTGCTGGTCAGTCCGCCCTCCAGACCTGCCAAGCAGCGCTTCGTGCAGCCGGAGCCTGTGACTCACCGGACGCGTCGCCGCTCTTCCCGTCGGGCATCGTTTCCGTGTCGACGCGCGTCCCGGCGGCGTGGTGGTGGGCACGGACGGTCGTGAAGCCCACGTTGACCGGAGACAGGCCCGTCCTCCCCAGGCAGTACGTGCCGACAGGCAGATACTGCTCGATGAACTCGCACTGCTCGTCGGTGAGGTGCCTGCGCGTCACACCCAGGGTCTTACAGGGGGCACCGACGAAACGCGGATCACGACGCCGACGAAAGTCGATACGTTCAGCATTCAAGATCGGAGCTCTCGACAACCGCTGACCTGTCGCAGCGAAGGTTGAGTGCTCCCATCGAACATTGAGTGCCATCGGTCGGCGGGCATGGCCTAAGCGCACTCGACCGAAGAGGGCACCGCAGGTGTCCTCGTGCTGGACAAGCCGTTCAACGCGGCAGCCGCCGCCGGGGGTGCGCCGATCCAGCCGGGCAGCGCGTCGGCGGTCCGTCGGCCCCACCGTCAACTCCGGCTCAGCCGCCGGGCGATGGCCTCCAGCAGCTCATCCAGCGCCGCCTCGGGCATCCGCCCCCGAGGCCGGGCCAGCCCCACCCGGCTCGGTGAGACCCCGCGGACCGGACGGAACACCACGTCCGGGTGGGAGTAGAAACGGGCTGCCGACGCCGGGGCCAGAGCCACGCAGCCGCCCGCCACCGCTCCCAGCCACTCGTCGGGACGGTTGGTGACGGCGCCGACCTCGGCGGGGTGCCCGTCCCGCTCCTCCGCCGCCAGCCAGTGCTCCCTCCAGGCTCCGGTCTCGGCTCCGGCCGCGACGAACGGCTCGTCCCATAGCTCCCAGAACTCCACCGTCTCGCTGTTCGCCAGCGGATGCCGAGCTGGTAGCAGCACCCCGCGCTCCTCAGCGAACAGCTCACGCACTGTCAACCTCTCCTGGCCCGGAAACGGCAAACGCACCACTGCCGCATCCGCCTCACCCTGAGCCAGGCCGGCACTCGGGTCCGACCAGTCGAACTGCCGCAGTTCCACCCGCCACTCCGGCCGCGCATTGCGGAATTCGGCAATGGCCTCGGGTACGGTGCCCACCGCGCCCGCGTCCAGGAAGCCCAGGCGCAGCACCCGCACCGCCCGGCCGGTTGCCTGCACCGCCTCGTCCCAGCCGTCCAGCAATGTGGGCACCCGCGAGGCGAACTCACGGCCAGCCTCGGTCAGCGCCATCCCCGACCGCGAACGCGCGAAGAGTCGTGCCCCGAGATCCTCCTCCAAGCGCCGGATCTGCTTGGTCAACGCAGGCTGCGAGACGAACAGCCGCGCCGCTGCCCCAGTCAGGCTGCCCTCTTCCGCCACCGCGGCGAAGTACCGAAGCAGGCGCGTGTCGACGTCCATGCCGCCAGGTTATAGAAGCAGGTATTGGACGGTGTCAGGGCATCCGCGGACTCTGAAGGCATGACCGGTACCCAGCTCGCACTCCTCCTCGTCACCCTGCTCACCGCCACCGCCAACGTCGGTATCGCCGCCGCCGACCTCGCCGGGGCGCGCTTCGTACTGGCCAACGCGGCGGAGGTGGGTGTCCCTCGATCCTGGCTGCCCCGGCTGGCCGCCCTCAAGCTGGCCGGTGCGGCGGGCCTCCTCCTGGGCCTCCACGACGCCGCACTGCGCCCTCTCGGCACCGCCGCGGCCTGCGGCCTCGTCTTGCTCTACCTGGGCGCGCTCGCCTTCCATCTGCGCGCCCGCGTGTTCTACAACCTCGCGTTTCCCGGTTTCTACTTCGCCACTGCCGTCGCCTCGCTGGCGTTGACCGTGTCCTCCTGATGGCGGCACCGCTCAATGTTCGGTGAGAACGCCCCCCTTCGCTGCGACAGGTCAGTCGGTCACAACCTCGCACAAGCCTTGTGCCGCCGGTGGTACGACCAGGTCACCGCCGCCAGGAGCGGGCCCCACAGCAGGAGTGGGGCGTAGGTGGCAACGAAGAGGGCTTCGCCGGCCGAGATGCCGGGGTCCGGGCTGGGGGAGGTTAGCAGTCCGCCGAAGAAGAGGACCCACCACAGGACGGTGGCCGTGAGGGCTCCCAGCGAAGCGGCGAGGACCGCGAGCCTGCGGTTGACCGGGCGCCCTCCGAGAAACGGAATCCAGCGCGGCACCGCCTCGCCCCAGGGCCGTACCAGGCCCAGAGTGAGGTACGAGACGGCCTCGGCGACGGCGCCGATCAGCAGTACGTAAGCCAGGCCGATCAGCGGGGAGTCGTCAGGGAATGCGGCGAGGAACTCCTCTCGCTCCATCACCCCGACCGGCACACCGAGCACGAGCGCGACCGTCGTCATAGCCCGAACCTCTCGCGACGCCCGGCCCGGCACGTCATGCCGCGTGATGATCCGCCTCCGCCACACGAGGGAGCACGGCCCGCCTCAGCACAGCAGCGGAACAACGAACATCGATCACGACCCCACACAGACCCTAGCCGTGGGATCGTGGCCAATCGTTCGGCCGATGCCTTCCGGCCCAGGTCAATGCATCCTCGGCTTGGGTAATCAACGTGGTCACGAGGTCGGCAGCAGAAGGCAGATCGGTGATGGGGTCGACGCCCTCGCCCGCCCAGACCGGCAGGGGTGGAATCACTCCTCGCGCCACGTCGTCCTGGTAGTCCCGACGGGCCTGGGAATCGCCGGCCAGCTCGGCCTCCCGGCCGCGCCATCGGCCCAGATAGGGGTGGGCAAGAGTACGCGCGGTGTACTTCTCGGTCGGCCAACTCGCGCCGCGGGCGATGTCCAACACGCTGTTGCGTTCAGTGGCCTGTCCGCGTCCTTCGAGGATGGCCTTGCTGACTGAGGCATCGACCAGGGCTTCATCCGTGGCCTGGAAGCGGGTGCCGATGAGAGCTCCGGTGGCACCCAGGGCCAGGGCTGCGGCGACGCCCCGGCCGTCGGCGATCCCGCCGGCCGCCAGGACCGGTACCGGTGCCGCGAGGTCCACCACGAGCGGCACGAACGGCAGTGTGGAGCGGCCGCGGGCGCCGTGGCCGCCGCTCTCGGTTCTTCACGCAGCCACGCGGGCCGTCCGTCCCGGCCCCGTCCCTGACACCGGCACCCCTCGATGAGCTCCCGGAAGGAATCAATGTCCACAGCAGCACCCTGCCAGGCACCTCTGACAACGCATGGTCGACGGACAATGTTCGCGGGGTGGAGAATCCTGAGATCGTCATCAAGCTCTCCGACGGCCGGTTCACCGGACGCGTTGCCCGTCACCTCGACGAGTACGGCAAACGGGACGTCGCGCTGGCACAGGCACGGGACTTGGGCCTGGACCCTCACATGTGCGGCGCCGCCGGTGACAGCAGGTCCGACCTGCCGCTGTTCGCGTCCGTCGGACTTAGCGTGGCGTTCAACGCCTCCGCAGCAGCACAGGCAGCCGCAACGACTGCGGTGGACGACGATGACCTGCGTACGGTGATTCCCGCCCTGGGCCGCCTGCTCTCGGCCCCCGACCCGATGAGCACGGAAAGGCGCTAGGCCGCGAGGGCACACCCAGGGCACATGAGCCTGGGAAACGGCGTTGAACCATGAGAACTCCCGAGAGGAGTTTTCCCAGGTCAGCGCACACTGCTGTGCGAGACCCCAGGTCAGCACCCTCCCGCCCCCAGTCGCTGCACGAGTGGCAGGGCTTCAGCCACCGCCTGTATGAGGCGGGGCATCAGCCGTACTGCCTGGTGTGACCCTGAGGGTGTGACGGGCGTCACTTTGACCGCCGCCGTCAAGGGACCCGCCAGCTACTTCCCCCCTACCTAGAAGAAGTACGGCCGCCCGATCCCGGAGTGGAAGGACCTGATCCGCTCCTCGCCGCTCGCCAAGCACGGTGAGCTCGTCGCCTGGCTCAAGGCCGAGCACGGGCTCGGGCACGGTCACGCCAACGCGCTGGTCGCGCACACGCTCGCTGAGCCGCGCGGGGCGTGACACGCGGGTGCGGGCGTAACGGGCTGATTCACAACGGGAGTTCGTAGCTGCCGGACCAGATCTGGAGTTCGTAGATCATCAGGGCCCACAGGCCGGTGACCTGGGCGAGGCCGACGGCGACCAGGAGTACGCCGCCGATCCGCAGCACCAGGCGGGCGTGGCGGCGGGCGAAGGCGAAGGCGCGCATGCTCTTGCCCAGGGCGAGGGTGAAGAGCAGGAACGGGACTCCGACGCCGACCGCGTACAGGAAGGCGAGGAAGGCGCCGCGCCCGGTGGAGCCGGTGGTGAGGGAGAGGGAGAGGACGGCCGCGAGGGTCGGGCCGACGCAGGGGGTCCAGCCGACGCCGAACATCACGCCGAGCAGCGGCGCTCCGGCGAGCCCGGCGCGCGGCGCGAACTGCGGGCGGAAGGTGCGCGAGAGCAGGGGGACGCGTTCCAGTACGCCCATGAACATCAGGCCGAGCACGATGGTCAGGGCGCCCAGCACCCGGTACACCGTGTCCTCGTGTTCCAGCAGCACCGTGCTGACCGAGCCGAACAGAGCGCCGTACGCGGTGAACACGGCCGCGAAGCCGAGGACGAACAGGGCCGTGCCGAGCAGCGCGCGGCCACGCCGTCCGCCGCCCGCGGCCTGGTTCGCCTGCGCGTCGGCGGCGGTCATGCCGGTGGCGTACGAGAGGTAGCCCGGAACCAGGGGCAGGCAGCAGGGGGAGGCCACCGTGATCGCTCCCGCTGCCAACGCGATGGGCGCGGCGAGCAGGAGCGATCCGGAGCCGACCACCTGGCCGATTTCGAGAGACAAGGCGCCGCCTTCCGGCCGGTTTGACCTTTCGGCCTTCGAACTTCGGCCTTCGGTCTTCGGTCGGTACGGACTCTACCTCCTAAGGAGATTAGGTGATGAGTCGGGTGGCGGCTGACGCCAGGTCATCCGCCGGAGCCCGCGTCGCGCGCCGCGAGCATGTCGGCCATCAGCTTCATCTCGGACTGCTGGCCGCGGACCATGCCCCGAGCCAGCCGGACGGTCAGCGGGTCGTCCGCCAGGTCCACCGCCCCCTGGGCCATGTCCACACCGGCGCGGTGGTGCTCGGTCATCAGCTCCAGGTAGAGCACCTCCGCGCCCCTGCCCTCGGCCGCGCGCAGCCGGTCCAGTTCGGTGTCGGTGGCCATGCCCGGCATCAGGGATCCGTCGCGCGGCTCGTAGACGTCCTCGTCCGCGGCATGACCCATCCAGGCCATCGGCGGTTCCTGCGAGGACTTCGGCAGCCCCCACGCCTCAAGCTGACCGAGCAGCATGCCGCGCTGGTTGGCCTGGGTGTTGATGATGTCGTACGCGAGGCGGCGCACCTCCTCGTCGTCGGTGCGCTCGCGCACGATGAACGACATCTCCACCGCCTGCTGGTGGTGCACGGCCATGTCCCGAGCGAACCCGGCCTCCGCCGAACTCGCCTTCGGGCCCGCGCCGTCGGCGCGCGAGGACGTCAGCGCCACCAGGGCGAGCACGGCCAGGCCGAGCGCGAGCGCGGCCCCGGCGTACGGCATCCAGCGCGCGGGGCCGCGCCCGGCGGCGTCGGTCATGCCATGCTCCCGCCGGTGCAGGCGGCGCCCGGCTCAGGGGTCTGCGGACCCTGCACGTACTTGTCCAGGAACTCCGCCACGCGCGCGTCGTCCGCCTCGTCCACCTTCAGCTGGTGGCCCCAGGCCGTCAGCGCGATCGGCGACGACTGGTCCTTGTACGGGCTGAGGAAGGTGTACGGGGTCTTGGAGACCTTGTCGGTCAGCGACTTGACGTCGGCCTCGGCGGCCTTGTCGTTGTACGTGACCCACACCGCGCCGTGTTCGAGTGAGTGCACGGCGTTCTCCTCGGGCACCTCCTCGGTGTAGACCTCGGCGTCGCAGTTGAGCCAGACCTGGTGGTGCTCGCCGCCGGCGGCCGGGCTCATGGGGTAGTCGACCTGCTTGTCGACATGCTCCTGGCTCAGGTCCGACCAGGTCTGCTCGCCCTTCACCGGGGCGGCCTTGGCCTTCTGCTTCTCGTCAGCGGCGTCGACGAGGTACCAGCCGCCGCCGATCACGCCCGCGATGATCACCGCGGACGCGGTGATCGCCAGGATCCGGTTGCGCCTCTCGCGGGCCTGTTCGGCGCGGCGCAGCTCCTCGATGCGGGCCCTGCGGGCCTCCGCCTGCTTCTTCGTCTTGGAACCCATGGGAATGCCCTTCTCCCACCGCGGCGCCGGGAGTCGCCCGGAGCGCGCGCGGCGGTGCTGTGTTCGTCGCTCATGCGAGGTGTTCGTCGAGGCACGGCGCGGCGAACGGACGGCCCGTACAGGCCGGGTCCGCCGCGGGGCGCTCTACACGCGCAGGAGCTGCAGCAGGTGAAGGTCAGGGGCGCGCGGGGCGGCGTCGGTGAGGCGGGGCGCGCGGGTCTCGGGGGCGCGCGGGGCGACGGCGTACGGTCCGCGGTCGGCCGCCGCGAGCGGCTGCGAGGTGTACGAGGAGCCGCCGAGCACGGCGTGCCCGACGGGGCCGCCGCAGTTCGAGTGGTCCCGTTCGGCGCACTCCACACAGGGCGGCTCGCCCTGCCGTGCGACCTGGGCCGGGCTGTCCGTCAGGCGCACCGGGCCACCCGCCGTGGCCGCCGGGCCGCCCGCCATGGCCGTGTGCGTCACCGTCGCGGGGGAAGCCGCGAAGGGGTCGGCCCGCTGCTGGGGGTCGGTGCCCGCGCCCGTCGCCACCGCGTAGGCGCAGATCGTCACCAGGACGGCCACGGCGGTCAGCGCCCCGGCCAGGAGGCGCGCGAGCGGACGCACGGGTATGGAGGTCAGCACCGCCTCACCTCCGACTGTCCGGCCCATACGGGGGATGACCTAACCCATATAGGTGACTGTGACCGTGGGTGAACCTACCAGACGCCTACCAGCCGCCCGGCGCGGCAGCGGCCGCGGGCACGGCCGTGGCCGCGGGCGGCAGCGGGCAGCTCTCCGCTCCGGCCGATGACGCCGCGGGCCCCACTGCCACCGCCAGCGGCAGCACCAGCAGCGCGCCCGCCGCCAGCGCGCCGCCCCACACGACCGCGCGGTGCAACGGCCGACGCCCGGCGAGCAGCCGCCGCACCCGGCCCGCCACCTGTCCGCCCGACGCGGCCAGCGAAGCCGTCGGCGCACCCCCAGCACCCCCGACTCCGCCAGCACCCCCGACTCCGCCAGCACCCCCCGTACCTCCCTCGCCGCCCGCGCCCGCCGCTCCGGCCAGCTCGACCAGGGCGGCGGCCAGGGTCAGCGAGCTGGTCCGGGCCGTGGCCTCGTCATCGGCGGCGAGCTCCACCAGCCGCCGCGTCTCGGCTCCGGCGCCGCGGAACAGCGGCAGCCACGGGAACGCCCGCTCCAGCGCGTCGACGTAGGCGAGCACCAGGTGGTGGCGCTGGCGTATGTGCGCACGCTCGTGAGCGATCACCGCCTCCAGTTCGCGCGGCTCCAGCGCGGCCAGCGCCCCCGAGGTCAGGACGACCCGATGCCCCTGACCGGGCAGGCAGTACGCGGCCGGGCGGGCGTCCTCCAGCACGGTGACGCCGAGTCCGGCGTGCGCCCGCCCGACGACCGTGAGCAGGGCGGCGTGCCGACGGCGCTCGGCGCGCGCCCGCAGCAGCGCCGCCGCCAGGCACCAGCCGACCCACGCGAGCACCGCGAGGGCCAGCGCGGCGCCGCTGGCGGCCACGGCGCCGCCGCCCGGTGTCGCGTACCGCTGGCTCACGGTGAGCGCGCACGCCCGCAGCAACGCGGCGATGCCGCCGCCGAGCGGCAGCGCGGGCACGGCGAGCGCGAGACCGGCCAGCGCGACGGAGACCACCACCGACGCGGAGAGCGCCTGCCAGACCCAGATGCCGAGCCGTGGCGAGCGCGCCGCCCAGCTCGTACGGGCCAGCAGCGGCCGGGCGAGCACCGCGATCACGACCGCGTACCCGACCAGCAGGACCGCGACCTTCACGACCGCGCCCCGGCGTCCCCCGCGCGCCGGGCCGCGCCCGCGGCGTGCCCCGCGGCCCTCTCGCCCCCCGCGTCCTTCTCGTCCCCCGCGCGCCGCTCCGCGAGCGCCGCCCGCAGCTCGGCGACCTCGTCCTCGTCCATCGTGTCGAACAGCCGCACCAGCGTCGCCGTGCGGTCCGCGCCGGTCGCCCAGACCTGATCGATCAGCGAAGCCGCGTACTCCTCACGGGACCTCGTCGCCCGGTACCGGAAGGCCCGCCCGTCCTTCGTGCGCGACAGCCAGCCCTTACGGTGCAGGATCTCCGCCACCGTCTGCACCGTGTTGTACGCCAGCTCCTGCGGCCGGGACCGGTTCAGCTCCGCCAGCACCTCGCGCACCGTGAGCGCGCCGTCGGCGGCCCACACCGCGTCCATGATCGCCTGCTCAAGCTCTCCGAAGCCCCGCATCCCGGCCGCCTCCCCTCTCCGACCCTCTCCGACCCTCTCCGAACGTCCACGCGCCACAGTACGTGCCGCCACTGACACCCGGCTGGCACCCGTCGGTTCGCGGCGGCTTACGGCACCAGGACGATCCGGCCACGGACGCCGCCCTCCGCCAGGCGGGCGTGCGCCTTGGCCGCCTCGTCCAGCGGAAGCGTCTCGGCGACGCGCGGGGTCAGCGCGCCCTCGCCGGCGAGCCGGACCAGTCCGGCGAGGCGGGCCCCGTCCGGGCGTACGTCGACGAAACCGACCCTGATGCCGCGCACCGCGTCGGGCTGCGCTCCAGGGATGACACCGACGTAGGCTCCCCCGTCCCGTACGAAGCCGAGCGCCGGCTCGCCCAGTACCGCCGCGTCCAGCACACCGTCGACCGCCTCAGGAGCCGATGTCCGCGAGCGCGGTACGAAGTGCCGGGCGCCCAGCGAGCGCACCAGCTCCTCATCGCCCTCACCCGCGAGCGCGGTGACGGTCAGGCCCTGGCGGCGGGCGAGTTGGACGGCGTAACCGCCGACCGCACCGGCCGCACCGGCGATCAGGACATGCTGCCCGGCTTCGAGCGCGAGCAGGTCCAGGGCCTGGGCGGCGGTGAGCGTGTTCAGGGGCAGCGTCGCGGCGTGCACGACGCCGACGGCGCGCGGGGCGGCGGCCACGGCCGACCCGTCCAGCACGACCTGGTCGGCGTGCGTGCCGAGCGCCTTGACGGGCCCGTGGGCGAGACCGACGACCGCGTCGCCCACGGACCACGCGGCGTCGGCGCCGACGGCGTCGACCACTCCGGCGACATCCCAGCCCAGCCCGATCCGGCCCGAGCCGCCGAAGACACCGGACCGCGTGGCCCCGTCGACGGGGTTGAGCGAGGCCGCCGCGACCTTGATCCGCACCTGGCCGGGTCCGGGCTGAGGCAGCGGCACCTCGACGACCTCGACGACCTCGGGCCCTCCGAAGGAGGTAACGACTGCAGCGCGCATGATGAACAGCACTCCCTTTCAGGGTATTTGGCGGGTTTCCGGATGATTCCCGCCCGCTGCCGCAAACCTAGGGGGCGCTACTCTCTCCTGGTAAGTACGCACCGCGAAGTGCGTACGGAACCCGGAGGTGAGCCATGGCGACCATGACGGCGGCACAGCACCGCGCGGCGGCCCGCAGCGCGTACGACGCCTTTCTGCGGGAGTGCCCGACCAACCGGCTGCTCGCCCGCATCAGCGACAAGTGGGTCAGCCTGGTCGTCAGCGCGCTGGGCGAGCAGGGCGCCATGCGGTACAGCGACCTGGGCCGCAAGATTCCGGGCGTGAGCCAGAAGATGCTCACCCAGACGCTGCGCTCGCTGGAACGCGACGGCCTGGTGGAGCGCACGGTCACACCGTCCGTGCCGGTGCGCGTCGACTACGAGCTCACCGGCCTGGGGCGGAGCCTGTGCTGTCTGCTGTCGGCGGTGAAGGACTGGGCGGAGACCCACATCGAGGAGGTCGACCAGGCGCGCGAGCGCTACGACGCGGCCAACTGACCCACAAGCGCCGCGGCGTGGCCACCTGACCCGCGAGCGCCGCGACGCGGCCACCTGGCCCACCCGCGCCCGCCCGCCGTCAGTCACCGCCCGCCGTCAGTCACCCGCCCCCAGGCGGACCAGCATCTTGCCGGTGTTGGCCCCGCGCAGCACGCCCAGGAAGGCCTCGGGCGCCCGCTCGATGCCCTCGACGACGGTCTGCTCCGTGTGCAGCGAGCCGTCGGCGAGCCAGCCCGCGGCCTTGCCGATCCACTCGGGGAACAGGTCGAAGTGGCTGCTGACGAGCATGCCGCGCAGGGTGACCTCCTTGGTGGCGGCCCGGAAGAGGTTGTCCGGTCCCGGCGCCGGTGCGGTGGCGTTGTAGCCGCTGATCGCACCGACCATGGCGATACGGCCTCCGGTGCGCATCGCGCCGATCGCCGCTTGCAGGTGGTCGCCGCCCACGGCGTCCAGGTACACGTCGATCCCGTCGGGAGCCGCCTCGGCGAGCTGCTCGGGCAGGCCGCCCCGCCGGTAGTCGACGGCCGCGTCGAAACCGAAGTCGTCGAGGAGCTTCTTGGTCTTGAGCGGTCCGCCCGCTGAACCGATCACCCGAGCGGCGCCCAGCTTCCTGGCCAGCTGCCCGGCGACGCTGCCGACCGCGCCAGCCGCCGCGGAGACGAACACGACATCGCCTTCGCGCACCGGCGCCGTCCTGGTGAGCGCGGCGTAGGCGGTCAGCCCCGTGGTGCCGAGCGGCCCGAGATAGGCGGCCTCCGGAGCGAGCGAGGTGTCGACGACGGTGGCGGCACCGGCGTCCAGCACCGCGTACTCGCGCCAGCCGAGGAAGTGCGAGACCACCGCGCCCACGGGCACGGACCCGGCACGCGAGGCGACGACTTCACCAACCGCGCTGCCCTCCAGGGCGTCGCCCAGCGCGAACGGAGGGATATAGGACGGAGCGTCGTCCATACGGCCCCGCATATACGGGTCCACGGACATCCAGGTGTTACGGACCACGATCTGCCCTTCGCCCGGCTCGGGCACGGGAACGGTGGCCAACGCGAAGTCTTCCCAGGCCGGTTCGCCGACAGGACGGGCGGCGAGGCGGATTTCACGAGAGTCACGAGAGAGGGTCATGACGGGTCCTTCCAACAGGTTCCAGCAGGAACGAGAGTGAGGTGAGTGGTGCGGAGTGACCGTCGCGATCACGGAAACCACCGTGCGGGAGGCCGCGCATGACCCACGCATGACCCACGCACGACCCACGCACGACCCCACACATGACCCGCGTACGGGCCCCCACGCACGACCCGTGTACGGAGCCCCCCACGCACGGCCCGCGCACGCCCGCCACCAGCCGTGCACAGCCCGCGCGTTAGCGTGGCGGCATGCGTTTCGAGGTGCTCGGCCCCCTGACCGCGCTGACGGACGACGGGACCCCGGTCAGCGTGCCCGAGGCGAAGGTCCGCGCCCTGCTCGCGGCGCTGCTGGTGCACCACGGGCGGCCGGTCCCCGTGGACCGGCTGATCGAGGACCTGTGGGGCGACGCGCTGCCGGGCAACCCGGCCAACACCCTCCAGACCAAGGTCTCCCAGCTGCGCCGAGCCCTGGAGAAGGCCGAACCCGGAGCCCGCGCACTGGTGGCGTACGGACCTGCCGGTTACCGCCTGCGGGCGGCCGACGAGGCGGTGGACGCGGGCCGTTTCGGGGCGCTCACGACACGGGCGCGCGAGACGGCCGACCCGCGGACCCGAGCGTCCCTGCTGGCTCAGGCGCTGAACCTCTGGCAGGGGGACGCCTTCGGCGGATTCCGGGACGCGGAGTTCACCCAGGCCGCGATCGCGCACCTGGAGGAACAGCGACTCACCGCGCAGGAGGAGGCGGCCGAACTCCGCCTGGAACTCGGCGAACACCACGTACTCGCCGACGAGTTGACGACGCTGGTCGCGCACCACCCGCTACGGGAACGACTCCGGGCCGCCCATATGCGGGCCCTGTACCGCGCCGGCCGCCAGAGCGAGGCCCTGGACGCCTACCGCGACCTCAGTCAGCGCCTCGCCGCTGACCTGGGCATCGACCCCAGCGCCGAACTCGACGCCCTGCACCAGGCGATCCTCCGCCACGACCCGGCCCTGACCCCGCCCGCACCGGCCCCCACGCCCGGCCCCGCACCCACACCCGCACCCGAGAACGGCCACGGCCACAGCGACCGCCCACGAGGCAATCTCCCGTCCCAGGTAAGCGAGTTGATCGGACGGGAGGACGCGACCGTACGGATATGCGGGCTGGTCGCAGCGGGACGCCTGGTCACGCTCAGCGGCCCCGGCGGCGTGGGCAAGACCCGGCTCGCGCTAGCGGCCGCGACACGGCTCGCCGCTACCGGCGGCTACCCCGACGGCGTCTGGTTCGTCGAACTCGCCGCCGCCAGAGGCGCCGTGGCCGAGACCATCGCGGCGGCCATCGGAGTGCGCGACAGCACCCCGCCCACGGACACCCCATCCACCGACACCCCACCCGGCGACAGCGCGGAACACCTAGCCGAGGCACTCGCCCCACGACAGACGCTGCTCGTACTCGACAACTGCGAACACGTCATCGACGACGCCGCCGCCCTGGTCGAGCGACTCCTGCGCCGCGCCCCCGACTTGCGCATCCTCACCACCAGCCAGGAACCGCTCGCGCTCTGCGGCGAAGTCCTGGAAGCGGTAGCCCCGCTGCACGAGACCGACGCCATGCGGCTGTTCGCCACCCGCGCGGCGGCCACCGCGCCCGGCTTCGCCCTCGACGTCCAGAACACCGAAGCCGTGGCCCTGATCTGCCGCCGCCTGGACGGCATCCCCCTCGCCATCGAACTGGCCGCGACCCGCGTGCGCGCCCTGGGCGTGCACGCCCTGGCCGACCGGCTGCACGACCGCTTCCGGCTGCTCAACCAGGTACGCCGGGACGCCCCCGCCCGGCAGCGCACCCTCCGCGCGATGATCGACTGGAGCTGGCAGCTGCTGTCGCCACCCGAACAGACCGTGCTGCGACGCCTGGCCGTGTTCCGCGGAGGGTTCACGTTGGAGGCCGCGGAGTCCGTGTGCGCGACCTCTGACGTACTCGACGTCGTCACCCGCCTGGTGGACCTCTCCCTGGTAGCGGCCTCGCACACCACGGAGGGCGCCCGCTACGCGATCCTCGAATCGGTCACCGCGTACGGCCTGGAACGACTCGCCGACGCGGGCGAACTGGCGGACACCCGGCATCGGCACGCACGCCACTACACCGACCTGGCCGAACAGGCCGCCCCGCGGCTGCACGGCCCCGACCAGCACCGCTGGCTGCGCCGACTGGACAGCGAGACACCCAACCTGCGCGCCGCACTCGACCACACGGCAGCCGACCACACGACGACCGACCACACAGCGACCGACCACGCCGCAGACCTCGCGCTGCGCCAGGTCAACGCACTGACCTGGTACTGGTACCTGCGCGGCCGCATCGGCGAAGCGCGCCGCTCGCTCGACCTGGCACTGGACCACACCGAAGCACTCCCAGCGGCCACCGCCTCAGCCCGCGCCCGACGCGCCGCGCTCGCGCTGCTCACCGGCGACGGCTCACGGACCGGCGAGGAGTTCGACGGGGCCGACGCGCGGGCCCGCTGGCTGCTCGCCTTCGCCCGCTGCGGGTTCGACGGCCAGGCGGACCCCGAGGGGCTCGACGCGCTCCTGGACGAGTTCCGCACCCAAGGCGACCGCTGGGGCGCAGCCGCCGTCCTGAGCATCCGCGCCACCCAGGCCGTCTACCGGGGCGACCTCCCGGCCCTGCGCCAGGGCGCCACGGACAGCGCCGCCCTCTTCGCCGAACTGGGCGACCGCTGGGGCCAACTGCGGGCCTCCGAACAACTGGGCATCCTGGCCGAGATCGCCGGTGACTACCCCGAGGCGGCCCGGCTGCACCACGACGGTCTCCAGAGCGCCGAAGAACTCCAGCTCTGGATCGAGGCCTCGTTCCGGCTCGCCCGAATCGGCCGGATCGCCCTGCTCACCGGCGACGACACCCGCGCCGACGAGTACCATCGGCGCGCGGCCCGCCTGGCCGCCGAGCAGTCCCACGCCCCCGCCCAGCAGTTCGCCGAGACCGGCCTGGCCCTCGGCGCCCGCCGCCGCGGCGAGCTCGACACCGCGGAGTCGCTGCTGCGCCCCTGGCTCGACTGGAACCGCCGCCTCGGCGTGGCATCCGGCACCGCGCTGGTACTCGCCCAGCTGGGATACGTGGCCGAGCAGCGCGGCGACCCGGAGGCAGCCGAGGCCCTGCACCGGGAAGCCCTCGTCACCGCACGCGGAACCGGCGACCCGCGGGCGGTCGCCCTGGCACTCGAGGGCCTGGCCGGAGCCTCGGCACTCGCCGACCGCCCCGCCGACGCCGCCGAGCTGCTCGGCGCGGCCCACGCCCTCCGCACCTCGGTCGGCTCGCCCCTGCCGCCCGGCGAGCGCGCGGACGTGCACCGGGCCGAGACACGGGCCCGCGAAGCCCTGGGAGGCGACGCCTACGCGACGGCCCACGCCCGCGGCCAGCAGACCCCGAACCGCCACCTCACCTGACAGGCCACCCACCCCACCGCCCCCAAAACCACACCCGAAACCACACCAGAAACCGCACCCGCCCCAGATCGCCACACCCCGACCGGCCATGCCAAGCTCGTGCCATGCTGGTCGCCCGCTCCGTCGCGCTCTTCGCCCTCGCCGGACTCCTGGAGATCGGCGGCGCCTGGCTCGTCTGGCAGGGCATACGGGAACACCGCGGCTGGCTCTGGATCGGCACAGGCGTCCTGGCGCTCGGCGCGTACGGCCTGGTGGTCACCCTCCAGCCGGACGCCGAGTTCGGCCGCGTCCTCGCCGCGTACGGCGGCCTCTTCGTGGCCGGGTCGATCGCCTGGGGCATGATCGCGGACGGGTACCGCCCAGACCGCTGGGACGTCGCCGGAGCACTGATCTGCCTGACCGGAATGGCGGTCATCATGTACGCGCCACGCGTCCGCTGAGCCCGCCGCTCTATCCTGGCCAGGACCAACAGGCTCGTACGCACGCACGAGGAGCACCCATGACCGCCGCCGCCAGCGCCTCCCGCATCGCCGTAGTCACCGGTGCGAGCAGCGGCATCGGCGCCGCCACCGCACGGCAGCTGGCGGCCGCCGGATACCGGGTCGTCCTCACCGCGCGCCGCAAGGACCGCATCGAGGCGCTCGCCGAGGAGATCAACGCGGCGGGCCACCAGGCCACCGCCTACGCCCTCGACGTCACCGACCGCGCCGCCGTCGACGAGTTCGCCACCGCCTTCCGCACCATCGGCGTCCTGGTGAACAACGCGGGCGGCGCGCTCGGCGCCGACCCCGTCGCCACCGGCGACCCGGCCGACTGGCGGCAGATGTACGAGGTGAACGTCATCGGCACGCTCAACCTCACCCAGGCCCTGCTCCCCGCCCTCACCGCCAGCGGCGACGGCACGGTCGTCGTCCTCTCCTCCACCGCGGGCCACGCCACGTACGAGGGCGGCGCCGGGTATGTGGCCGCCAAGAACGGCGCCCGCGTCCTGGCCGAGACCCTCCGCCTGGAGATCGTCGGCCAGCCGGTCCGGGTCATCGAGATCGCCCCCGGCATGGTCAAGACCGAGGAGTTCGCCACGACCCGCTTCCGCGGCGACACGGAGAAGGCCGCGAAGGTCTACGCGGGCGTCGCCGACCCCCTGACCGCGGACGACGTCGCCGAGACCGTGACCTGGGCCGTCACCCGCCCCAGCCACGTCAACATCGACCTGCTGGTGGTACGCCCCCGCGCCCAGGCCTCCAACGCCAAGGTCCACCGGGAGCCCTGACCCCCATGCCCGAGCGCGACCCCGCTCCCGAAGACCAGGACCATGAACACCAGGACCGCGAACAGCGCCACCTGGCCCAGGAGAAGAAGAACGAACGCATGGTCTGGTGGTACCTGGCCTACTTCCTCTTCGGCATCCACATCATGGCGTTCATCATGATCTACGCCGTCACCCACGCCGACCGCTGATCACCCACAAGGATGAAGGCCTAGCAACACCCGCTCGACAGGCAAACCTCCAGCCTAGGCTCGCTCCACAACCACACAGAACGACCCCCGGCAGGGATTGCCGTCCCGGCCGAGGGTCTGACCACCAAGGAATCGGAGCTTCCTCGTGGCCACACGTGAGCCTAGTGCGCACCAACCCAGCCTGGACGACGCCCTCCGCGTCGATACGGCAGTGCCTTTCATGGACCTCGAAGACCCCGCCTACGCCTACATGTTCGGCTTCTTGCAGATGGACGGGCACCTGGCGCAGGGAACAGGGCGGAAGGGTCGCCTGACGGTCGAGATCAACGCACGGGACGTTGACATTCTCCGCGAGTTCCAGCGCCTGACCCCGTACAACAGCACCATCACAGAACGCACCCGGTCCACGAACTTCGCCGAGGTCCACCACTCCGCGACCTGGACACTGTGCACCCTCGAGGCACGGACCACGATCAACCGGCTCGGCCTGCCCTACGGCCGGAAGTCGGCGACGATCTCGCCCCCGTCCGGGCCTTTCTCGGACCGTGACTACCTGCGCGGCGTCATCGACGCCGACGGCTCCGTGGGCTACACCCGCCAGGGCCTCCCGTTCATCTCACTCACCACGGCCAGCTCCGCCCTCGCCGCCTACATGTGCCACTACGCGCAGCAGGTCACCAGCGCCGAACGGCACGTCAAGCGCAACGCCCGCGACGGCATCTTCAACATCCTCTACATGAAGGAACCGGCCATGGAACTAGCCGAGCACCTCTACTACCCGGACTGCCTCGCACTGGCCCGCAAGCGACTGTCCGCTGCTTCACTCGCCGCATGGGTCAGACCGACCGGCATGAAGCGAGTAACGCACCGACGCTGGAAATCAGCCGAAGACATGCTCCTGCTGGAACTGAACGACCCCGCAGCCGCCGCGATCCGACTGAACCGCACGGAGAACAGCTGCTCGCTCAGACTCTGGAGGCTGAGGTCCGGACGCGTCCCCATGCCCACCCAGGCTCCGCCTGAGCTGTGACGGGCCGCCGGGGTGCCGCAACCGAGGCACCCCGGCCCACCCGGCTCAGCCCTGCAACCAAAACACCCCTACCCCTCCAAAAGCCAGAAAGCGCAAAAACCGGAGCCAAGGTCACCGAAACAGACAGCAGACCGGCATCCACGGCAGCGCGTGCGATACACATTGTCTCCATCGACCGCTATCAGGCGGCAACTGACTTTCCGAACCGAAGGGAGCCGGAGCGTGCGGCGTAGGGGGTACGTACCGGGCGCGACGGCGCTCCTCACGGCGCTGCTCGTCAGCTGCACCGGCGGTTCGGAAGGCGACGCGTCGAGCGGCGACGCCAAGGGCGGCGGCTCCGGCACGGCGACGTCGACCGCCTCCTCCGGCAAGCACCAGACGCTGCCCGACCCCTGCCGGGCCGTCGACAGGAGCACCCTGGAGAAGCTGCTGCCCGGCCTCAAGGAGCTGCCCGACACGCGGCGGAAGACCGTGTACACCGGTACGCCCACCGTCACGTACGACACCGACCGCCGGGGCGGCTGCCGCTGGAAGCTCGAGTCATCGGACGCCGTACGGCATCTCCATATCGACTTCGAACGGGTCGTGTCGTACGACTCCCAGGTGAGCGACGACGAGCGGGCCGAGCGCGTGTACGGGAAGAAGAGCGCGGCGGCGGACATCCCCGCACCCGACACGACGGACGGCGGCGGCAACCCGAGCGACGGGGCCGACACCAAGGACGACGAGGCGACGAAGGCCGCCGACGGCGAGGCGAGCCCCACCCCGACCGACGCCACCCCCTCGCCCGACGCCGACGCGTCCCCCGACCCCAGCGACACCCCGGACACCGGCACCGGCACCGGCACCGGCACCGACGAGGCCGACGCCACCCCCAGCTCCGACACCGACACCGACACCGACGACACGCCCAGCCCGACCGGCCTCGAACCCCGCACCCTGGACGACCTGGCCGACCAGGCCTTCCTGGACGACCAGCTCACCGTGGCCGGTTCGGCGGCCCGGCTCCGTACCGTCACTGTGGTGTTCCGCACGTCGAACGTCCTGGTGACCATCGCGTACGACGAACAGCCGACCCGCGGCGGCGTCGAGCCGGACAGCGAGGAACTGCAGGACAGAGCGCGAAAACTGGCCGACAGCCTGGCCGAGACGTTCGGCTGAAACCCTCCGCGACACCCGCTGCCGCCCCCGCCCGGCACCCTCGCGGGCCCCTCACGGCGTCCCCGCCTTGCGCGTACCGTGGCGCTGGGCGCACCCGCGAACCGGACGACCGATGAGTGAAGGAACCATGCACCGATCAGCACCACGCATCACCCGCATACTCGCCGCCTGCGCAGCCGTACCGGTGATTCTGGCCGCGGCGGGCTGCTCCTCGGACTCCGGCGACGGCGGCAAGGGCGGCGACGAGGGCAAGAAGGACACGAGCGCGCAGTCCTCCGCCGCGCCGGACTCCGGCGCGAGCGAGGAGGCCGCGACCGTGAAGGCGGCGGCGTACGCCAAGCTGCCCGAGGCGTGCGAGGCGCTGTCCGGCAAGACGATCGACGCGCTGGTGCCCAAGGCCGAGAAGAAGTCGGGCAAGGCCGGACGGTCGGACAACATCGACAACCGCGCCAGCTGCAGCTGGAACGGCGTGGAGCACAAGGGCACCAAGGGCTCGCAGTACCGCTGGCTCGCGGTCTCGCTGCACCGCTTCGACTCCAACGAGACGGTCGGCAGCGGCGACGACCAGGCGAAGGACCAGCTGACGAAGAAGGCCGCCGAGCCCGAGGACGACGGCGAGGCGAAGAACCTCAAGTCCGAGCCACTGAAGGGCGTGGGCGACGAGGCCGTCCTGGTCACCTTCGAGACGAAGAAGAAGGAAGGCGACTTCAAGGACCGGCGGATCGTCGCCCGAGTCGAGAACGCCCTCGTGGTGGTCGACTACAGCGGCGCCGGTCTCGCCGGAGACAAGGCCCCGGACGCCGGCAAGCTGACGAAGGACGCGACGACCGCGGCCAAGGAGGCGGTCACCGCCGTCACCGCCGCGAACGACCCCGAGGCCGAAGCCTCCGCCGAAGCCGAGGCCAGCAAGGGCGAGAAGGACGAAAGCGCCCAGCCCGATGACAAGGCCAAGGACAAGGCCAAGGACGAGGCCAAGGACGAGAAGGACGCCGCGGACAGCGACGAGAAGAACGCCGAGTAGGGTCGGCCCGCACAGCTGATCGACAGAACAGCTGAACACCGGACAGCCGAACCAGAGGGGGATCAGGGGTGGCCACGCCACTGCGCCTGACACGCACGCACCGGATGTTGATCGGGGTGGTGGTCGCGGGAGCGGTCGTCATCGCGGGGATCGGTTTCGCCGGTTCGTACGCGGCGGTGCGCGACCTCGCCGAGAAGAAGGGCTTCGGCGACTTCGCCCTGGTCTTCCCGATAGGCATCGACGCGGGCATCTGCGTCCTGCTCGCCCTCGACCTCCTCCTGACCTGGATACGCATCCCGTTCCCGCTGCTCAGGCAGACCGCCTGGCTGCTGACGGCGGCCACCATCGCCTTCAACGGCGCGGCGGCCTGGCCCGACCCGCTCGGCGTCGGCATGCACTCCGTCATCCCCGTCCTGTTCGTGGTCTGCGTCGAAGCCGCCCGCCACGCCGTGGGCCGGATCGCCGACATCACCGCCGACAAGCACATGGAGGGCGTCCGCTTCACCCGCTGGCTGCTCTCCCCGTTGCCCACCTTCCTCCTCTGGCGCCGCATGAAGCTCTGGGAGCTGCGCTCCTACGACGAGGTCATCAAGCTGGAGCAGGAACGCCTCGTCTACCAGGCCCGGCTGCGCTCCCGCTACGGCCGCTTCTGGCGTCGTAAGGCCCCCGTCGACGCGCTGATGCCGCTGCGCCTGGCCCGCTTCGGGGTACCGCTGTCGGAGACGGTCCCCGACGGCCTGGCCGCGGCCGGAATAGACCCGCCCGTACTCCCGGCCGCCGCGCGCCCCGTAGCGCGAGCGCAGGAGCCCGCACACCCCGAGCTGGCCCCCGTACCGAACACCCCACAGCCCGGCACAGCCCCCGAGCCCACTCCCGCACAGCAGCAGCCCGCACCGCAGGAGCACGAGCACAAGAAGCAGTCGAACGAGGAGCAGCCGAACGAGGAGGAGCAGCAGCCCCCGCTGCCCGCCACCCACGAGAGCCCTTGGTTCGTGGCCCCCCAGCCCACTCCCACCACCGCGGCCGCCCACCAGCGAGGCTACGACCACGGCACGTACGTCCCCGAGCCCCCGCACAACGAGCGGCCCGAACAGCACCACCAGCCCCAGAACCCCCCACACCCACAGATCCAAGACCAGCCCCAGGACCAGCCCCACCCCACTGACAACACCCCCGAATTCCCCATCCCCGCGGGCCCGAACCGCACCCGCCCACTCGCCGTCCCCGACCAGCGCGCCGAGGCCCCCCACCCCGCCCCGGAGACACCCCAAGAACAGGAGCAGGGGCAGGGGCAGGAGCAGGACCACACCCCCAAGGAGCCCACGAGCCCCGCACTCCCCGAAGACGTCCCCCGCAAGGAGGCGTACTTCGGCGCGTTCCGCAGGTACGTCACCGAGCACGGCGACTTCCCGAACGCCCGCCAGTTCGGCATCTACCTCCAGGACCTCTACGGCGTGACCGGCCAGACCGGCGGCCCCCTGACGGAGAACTCGCTCCGCGGCTACCTGCGCGACTTCCGCGGCCGCTACCAGCAGGAACTGGACTCCGAGCCGGTCGCGTAGCAAGCGAAAGGAAGGGCCCGTCTCCCCAGAGACAAGCCCTCCCCGACCACTTCAGACCGGCTACGCGGCGAGCAGCTTCCGCACCCGATCCGCCCCCACCGCGAGCAGCAGCGTGGGCAGCCGCGGCCCGGTGTCCCGGCTGACCAGCAGCTGGTAGAGCAGCGCGAAGAACGACCGCTGCGCGCCCTTGATCTCCGGCGGCAGCTCCTTGGGGGTGGCGTCCGCCGAGAACCCGGCCTGTACCTTCGGCACGCCGTAGACCAGGTGGGTCAGGCCGTCCAGCGACCAGTGCTCGTCGAGCCCGTCGAGCAGCAGCCGCAGGGACTCACGGGCCTGCTCGTCCAGCGAACCCAGCAGCTCGGTGTCCGGCTCGTCGCGCACCACGGTCCGCGACTCGGCGGGCACCTGGGTGGAGATCCACGCCTCGGCGCGGTCGAGCCGGGGCCGCACCTCCTCCAGCGAGTCCAGCGGCTGGCTGGGGTCGAGCTCGGACAGAATCCGCAGCGTCTGGTCCTCGGCCCCGGCCGTGATGTCCGCGACGGAGGCCAGCGTGCGGTACGGCAGGGGTCGCGGCGTGCGCGGCAGCTCGCCCGCCGCCGTCCCGACCGCCCGCAGGTACGCGGCCCCGTCGGCAGGCAGCACGGAACCATCCGCGACCTTGGCGGTCAGCTTGTCCCACTCGTCGTACAGCCGCTGGATCTCCTGGTCGAAGGCGATCTTGAACGACTGGTTCGGCCGCCGCCGCGCGTACAGCCAGCGCAGCAGCTGCGGCTCCATGATCTGCAACGCGTCAGCAGGCGTAGGCACCCCGCCCTTGCTGGACGACATCTTCGCCATCCCACTGATGCCCACGAAGGCGTACATCGGGCCGATCGGCTGCTTGCCGCCGAAGATCCCGACGATCTGCCCGCCGACCTGGAACGACGACCCCGGAGACGAGTGGTCGACGCCGCTCGGCTCGAAGATCACGCCCTCGTAGGCCCAGCGCATCGGCCAGTCGACCTTCCAGACCAGCTTGCCGCCGTCGAACTCGCTCAGCCGCACGGTCTCGGCGTGCCCGCACTGGCAGGTGTATGCCAGCTCAGTACTCCCGTCGTCATAAGAGACGACGGTCGTCAGATCCTTCTCACACACCTGGCAGTAAGGCTTGTACGGGAAATACCCAGCCGAGCCGCCACTGCCGTCGTCCTCACTCGCCGCACCCGACCCTTCAGCGGCTTCCAGCTCAGCCTCGTCAACGGGCTTCTGCGACTTCTTAGCCTTCGCCGGGGCCTTCTTGGTCCGGTACTGCTCCAGCACCGCGTCGATATCCCCGCGGTGCTTCATCGCGAACAGAATCTGCTCGCGATACGCACCCGAGGTGTACTGCTCGGTCTGGCTGATGCCGTCGTATTCGACGCCCATCTCGTCGAGGGCGCGGGTCATGGCGGCCTTGAAGTGCTCGGCCCAGTTCGGGTACGCGGATCCGGCCGGGGCCGGGACCGAGGTCAGCGGCTTGCCGATGTGCTCGGCCCACGACTGATCGACCCCAGGCACCCCAGCCGGAACCTTGCGGTACCGGTCGTAGTCGTCCCAGGAGATCAGATGCCTGACCTGGTAGCCGCGCCGCCGGATCTCGTCGGCGACCAGGTGCGGGGTCATCACCTCGCGCAGGTTGCCCAGGTGGATCGGGCCCGACGGGGAGAGCCCGGACGCGACGACCACCGGTTTCCCAGGCGCACGACGCTCCGACTCCTCGATGACCTCGTCCGCGTAGCGGGAGACCCAGTCGGTTGTCTCTGTGCTCTGAGCCACGATCGGCACGTCCTCTGCTTCCTGAAGGATTCACGACTACTGGCGTAGCCATTGTCCCAGATGGAGCGACCTGCTCCGGGGCCGCCCGCTTCCCCGGAGAATCCGCTGGCGCGCCCATGGGAGAATCCCTACGATCCACAACCCCACCACCGACAGGAACGGCACCCCATGGCCTCGGTCCCTTCCCTTGCTTCGACGGTCCACCAGCGCCTCGCGGACGCCCTCACGGCAGCCCTGCCGGAGGCCGGTTCCGCGGACCCGCTGCTGCGCCGAAGCGACCGGGCCGACTTCCAGGCCAACGGCATCCTGGCGCTCGCCAAGAAGCTCAAGGGCAACCCGCGCGAACTGGCGGCGAAGGTCACCGACACCCTCCCGCAGGGCGGCGAGACGGACCTGCTCAAGGAGATCGAGGTCTCCGGTCCGGGCTTCCTGAACATCACCGTCGCCGACCGCGCGATCACCGAGACCCTGGCCGCCCGCGCCGCCGACACCGACCGCCTGGGCGTCCCGTATTCCACCGATGCGGGCACCACGGTGATCGACTACGCCCAGCCGAACGTCGCCAAGGAGATGCACGTCGGCCACCTCCGGTCCGCCGTGATCGGCGCGGCGATGACGGAGATCCTGGAGTTCACCGGCGAGCAGGTGGTCAGGCGGCACCACATCGGCGACTGGGGCACCCAGTTCGGCATGCTCATCCAGTACCTGATCGAGCACCCGCACGAACTGGACCACAAGACCACCGCCGCCGAGGCCTCCGGCGAAGAGGCCATGTCCAACCTGAACCGCCTCTACAAGGCCGCCCGCGCCCTCTTCGACGCGGACGAGGACTTCAAGGACCGGTCCAGGCGCAGGGTCGTGGACCTCCAGGCGGGCGACGAGGAGACGCTCGCCCTCTGGAACAAGTTCGTCGACGAGTCGAAGGTCTACTTCTACTCGGTCTTCAACAAGCTGGACATGGAGATCCGGGACCCCGACATCGTCGGCGAGTCCGGCTACAACGCCATGCTGGAGGAGACCTGCCGCCTCCTTGAGGAGTCCGGCGTCGCGGTCCGCTCCGACGGCGCGCTCTGCGTCTTCTTCGACGAGTACAAGGGCCCGGACGGCAAGCCGACCCCCCTCATCGTCCAGAAGTCCGACGGCGGCTACGGCTACGCCGCCACCGACCTCTCCGCGATCCGTGACCGCGTCGTCAACCTGAAGGCGAGCACCCTCCTCTACGTGGTGGACGCCCGCCAGTCCCTCCACTTCAAGATGATCTTCGAGACGGCCCGCCGCGCGGGCTGGCTGAACGACGACGTCCACGCCGCCCAGCTGGCCTTCGGCACGGTCCTGGGCAAGGACGGCAAGCCGTTCAAGACCCGCGAGGGCGAGACGGTCCGCCTGGTGGACCTCCTGGACGAGGCAATCGCCCGCGCGACAACGGTCGTACGCGAAAAAGACACCCGCAACGAGCTCACGCCCACCGAGATCGCCGAGCGGGGCGCGCAGGTGGGCATCGGCGCGGTCAAGTACGCCGACCTGTCCACGTCCGCGGCCCGCGACTACAAGTTCGACCTGGACCAGATGGTGTCCCTGAACGGCGACACCTCGGTCTACCTCCAGTATGCGTACGCCCGCATCCAGTCCATCCTCCGCAAGGCAGGCGAGGCCCGCCCGGCCGCCCACCCCGAGCTGCCCCTGGCCCCGGCCGAACGCGCCCTGGGTCTGCACCTGGACCAGTTCGCGGAGGCCGTCGCGGACGCCGCCGCCGACCACGCCCCGCACAAGCTGGCCGCGTACCTCTACCAACTGGCCTCGCACTACACGACGTTCTACGCCGAGTGCCCGGTCCTGAAGGCCGAGACCCCGGCCCAGGTGGAGAACCGCCTCTTCCTCTGCGACCTGACCGCCCGCACCCTCCACCAGGGCATGGCCCTCCTGGGCATCCGCACCCCCGAGCGCCTCTGACACCCACCACGGGGGGGGCAGGGCGTCCGGCGGGCAGCCGCACGACGACGGGAGGGGGCGCGTCGGGGGGTGCGAGCGGAGCGCTGATTGTCACCATGGCCGTACGCGTTTCCCGACGCCGGGCCCCCAATCGGCGTGAGCACGTACCCCCCGACGCGCCCCCGCCCCACCCACCGGGCAGCGGCGCACCCACCGGAGCGACCTCACGCCAAGCGGGATCTCACGCCAAACGGAGCCAGCGCGCCGCCTCCGTGGCCCAGTACGTCAGGATCATGCCCGCGCCCGCGCGCCTGATCCCGGTCAGCGACTCCAGGATCGCCTTGTCCCGCTCGATCCAGCCCTTCTCGGCCGCCGCCTCGACCATCGCGTACTCGCCGGAGATCTGGTACGCCGCCACCGGCACGTCCACCGACTCCGCGACCTTCGCCAGCACATCCAGATAGGGCCCCGCGGGCTTGACCATCACCATGTCCGCGCCCTCCTCAAGGTCGAGCGCCAACTCCCTGAGCGACTCACGCGCGTTGGCCGGGTCCTGCTGATACGTCTTGCGGTCGCCCTTCAGCGAGGACCCGACCGCCTCCCGGAACGGCCCGTAGAACGCGGACGAGTACTTCACCGCGTACGCGAGGATCGACACGTCCTCGTGCCCGACCTGGTCCAACGCGTCCCGCACCACCCCGACCTGACCGTCCATCATGCCGCTCGGGCCCACCACGTGCGCCCCCGCGTCGGCCTGGACCTGCGCCATCTCCGCGTACCGTTCCAGGGTCGCGTCATTGTCGACACGCCCATCCGCCGCCAGCACGCCACAATGGCCATGATCGGTGTACTCGTCCAGGCACAGGTCGGACATCACGACCAGCTCATCCCCGACCTCCCCCCGCACATCCCGCAGCGCGGCCTGCAAGATCCCGTCCGGGTCGGTGCCCGCCGTACCCACAGCGTCCTTCTTCGCATCGTCCGGCACCCCGAACAGCATGATCCCCGACACCCCCGCCTCGACCGCCTCGACGGCGGCCTTCCGCAGCGTGTCCCGCGTGTGCTGCACGACGCCCGGCATCGCGCTGATCGGCACCGGCTCGCTCACGCCCTCCCGCACGAACGCGGGCAGGATCAGATCGGCCGGGCTCAGCCGCGTCTCGGCGACCATGCGCCGCATGGCGGGAGTGGTACGCAGCCGCCGGGGCCGCGCGCCGGGAAAGGAACCGTACGTCGTCACTGACTTCTCACCTCGTGGGGTAAAGACGGTAAAGACCTCGTGCCAAAACCGCGCCGGACGGGCTGAATTATCAGCCCGTCCGGCGTTTGAGGACAATTTGAGGACAAAACGAAGGCTACGAAGGCTACGTAGTAGCGGCCCTGCGCCGCCGCGCCCCCGGCCGCCGCTCACTCGGCCGCGTCACCGCCTCGCCCGCCTCCAGCGCCGCGTCCCGGCGCGCCGCGCCGAACTCCGCCAGCGCCTCGGCCAGCTTGAGCACCGACGGCTCGGGGGCCATCACGTCCACCCGCAGCCCGTGCTCCTCGGCGGTCTTCGCCGTGGCCGGACCGATGCAGGCGATCACCGTCACGTTGTGCGGCTTACCCGCGATCCCCACCAGATTCCGCACCGTCGAGGACGACGTGAACAGTACGGCGTCGAAGCCACCGCCCTTGATCGCCTCACGCGTCTCCGCCGGCGGCGGCGAGGCCCGCACGGTCCGGTACGCGGTGACGTCGTCGACCTCCCAACCCAGCTCGATCAGCCCCGCGACCAGCGTCTCCGTGGCGATATCGGCACGCGGCAGGAACACCCGGTCGATCGGATCGAACACGGCGTCGTAAGGCGGCCAGTCCTCCAACAACCCCGCGGCCGACTGCTCACCACTGGGCACCAGATCCGGCTTCACGCCAAAGGCGACCAGCGCGTTCGCGGTCTGCTCGCCGACCGCCGCGACCTTTATCCCCGCGAAGGCGCGCGCGTCGAGCCCGTACTCCTCGAACTTCTCGCGCACCGCCTTCACGGCGTTCACGCTCGTAAAAGCGATCCACTCATACCGGCCCGTGACCAGGCCCTTGACCGCGCGCTCCATCTGCTGCGGCGTACGCGGCGGCTCGACGGCGATCGTGGGGACCTCGTGCGGCACAGCGCCGTACGAGACGAGCTGGTCGGAGAGCGAGGCCGCCTGCTCCTTGGTCCGCGGCACGAGCACGTTCCAGCCGAACAGCGGCTTGGACTCGAACCAGGACAGCTGATCGCGCCGGGCGGCGGCGGAACGCTCGCCGACCACGGCTATGACGGGCTGGTGCCCCTGCGGCGAGGGCAGCACCTTGGCCTGCTTGAGCACCTGCGCGACCGAGCCGAGCGTCGCGTTCCACGTACGCTGCCGGGTGGTCGTGCCCGCGACGGTGACGGTCATCGGGGTGTCCGGCTTACGGCCCGCGGCCACCAGCTCACCCGCGGCCGCCACGACCCCGTCCAGCGGCACCGACACCACGACCGTGCCGTCGCTCGCGCCGACCTCGGTCCAGCAGCGGTCGGACGCCGTACGGGCGTCCACGAAGCGCACATCGGCGCCGCCCTGCCCGTCCCGCAGCGGCACACCCGCGTACGCGGGCACGCCGACCGCCGCCGCGACGCCCGGCACCACCTCGAAGGTGACGCCTTCCGCGGCGCAGGCGAGCATCTCGTCGCCCGCGCCGGTGTCGAGGCCGGGGTCGCCGCTCACCGCACGGACGACCCGCTTGCCGACGCGCGCGGCCGCCATGACAAGATTGGCCGCATCCGCGGGTGTTGATGACGCGTCACCCTCCGGTTGCTCCGGCATGCTGGGGATCTCCGCGCCGGCGCGCGCATGGGCGCGGACGACGTCGAGAACATCCGGATCGGCGACCAGGACGTCCGCTCCGGCGAGTGCCTCGACCGCCCGCAGAGTGAGCAGTCCCGGATCTCCGGGTCCGGCACCAAGGAAGGTGACGTGCCCTGGCCCCGTGGAAGCCGAAGGTGAAGGTACAGAGGCGGTGGGGCTCAAAGTGCTCGCTCCCCCATCAGACCGGCCGCACCCTTCGCCAGCATCTCGGCCGCGAGCTCGCGGCCCAGCGCCTCCGCTTGGTCGTGCGTGTGGGGTACGGAACCGGTGGTGGACAACTGCACCAGCGTCGAGCCGTCGGTCGAGCCGACGACGCCGCGCAGGCGCATTTCCTTGACAACCTGGTCGTCGCCCAGCAGGTCGGCCAGCGCACCCACAGGTGCGGAGCAGCCGGCCTCCAGGGCGGCGAGCAGGGAACGCTCGGCGGTCACGGCGGCCCGCGTGTGCGGGTCGTCGAGCTCGGCGAGAGCGGCGGCGAGTTCCGCGTCAGCGGCGGCGCACTCGACTGCCAGTGCCCCCTGGCCGGGGGCGGGCAGGACCACGTCGACCGACAGGAAGTCGGTCACCTCGTCGATCCTGCCGACGCGGTGGAGCCCGGCCGCGGCGAGAACCACCGCGTCCAGCTCACCACTGTGTACGAAACCGATCCGGGTGTCGATGTTGCCGCGGATCGGCACGGTCTCGATACGCAGACCATGGCTGCGGGCGTACGCGTTGAGCTGGGCCATCCGCCGCGGCGAACCGGTGCCCACGCGGGCCCCGTCCGGGAGCGTGGCGAAGGTCAGCCCGTCGCGTGCGATGAGCACGTCACGAGGGTCCTCGCGCTTCGGGACCGCGGCCAGCGCCAGCTCGTCCGGCTGGGCGGTCGGCAGGTCCTTCAGCGAGTGCACGGCGAAGTCCACCTCGCCGCGCAGCAGCGCGTCGCGCAGCGCGGTGACGAAGACGCCGGTACCGCCGATCTGCGCGAGCTGCTCGCGCGAGACGTCGCCGTACGTCGTGATCTCGACCAGTTCGACGGCCCGCCCGGTCGCCTTCCGTACGGCCTGGGCCACCTGCTCGGACTGGGTCATGGCGAGCTTGCTGCGCCGGGTCCCCAGCCGGAGTGCCTTCGGGTTCATGACCGCCCTCTATTCGGGTCGTCCGTGTCGGCCCGTGAGACGGCGGCCACCGTCTCCGGGTCCAGGTCGAAGAGTGTCCGCAGCGCGTCGGCGTACCCGGCGCCGCCGGGCTCGCTGGCGAGCTGCTTGACCCGCACGGTCGGGGCGTGCAGGAGTTTGTCGACGACGCGGCGCACGGTCTGTGTCATCTCGGCGTGCTGCCGTTCGTCCAGGTCCGGGAGGCGGCCGCGCAGGCGGGTGATCTCGCTCTCCACGACATCGGCGGCCATGGTGCGCAGGGCGACCACGGTCGGGGTGATCTGCGCGGCGCGCTGGGCGGCGCCGAAGGCGCTGACCTCGGCGGCGACGATCTCGCGCACCTGGTCGACGTCGGCGGCCATGGGAGCGTCGGCGGACGCCTCGGCAAGCGATTCGATATCGACGAGCCGCACCCCGTCGAGCCGGTGCACGGCGGCGTCAATGTCCCGAGGCATAGCGAGATCAAGCAGAGCGAGCCGCACGGGTTGCACCCCTGGTGGGCAGTCGTTCCGCTCTGCGGAACGGGTGGGCACTACCCGCAACACAGGGTCACCCTGGGCGGAGTCCGCGCCCGACCCGGCGGGCCGGTCAAGCGTCGACCCGTTGTCGACCCAGGTCCCGTGCAGGCCGAGGGCCTCAGCGTCGACCGGGGTGCCGTCAGCACCGACGGGACATCCGGCGGCGGACCCCGCACCCACACCCGTACCGGCGCTCACACCCGCGTCCACAGCCGCGGCGTCGGCGATCCGCCCGTCCCGCGCGGCCGCCGCCGCGAGCCGCGCCACCAGGCTGCCGTCAGGGGCCCGCAGCCCGGAGGGCCGCCCCGTGCCGGACCCCGTGCCGGACCCGGTGTCGGGCCGCGGGGCGGGCACTACGGCGGGGGTCGGCCGCCCGGCCAGCGCGGTGGCCACCACGTCGCCCGTGAGGACGAGCCCGGTCGCGCCCGTGCAGGAGACCGCCACGTCGACTCGGGTCAGTTCGTCCGGTACGGACTCGATGGGCACGGCACGGGCGGCGACGCCCTGGCCGCCGTCGCCGAGGTTCTGTGCCAGCCGCTCGGCCCGCTCGCGGGTCCGGTTGGCGACGATCACCTCGGCGACCCCGACCCGCGCCAGCGTCGCCGCCGCGAGCGAGGACATCGAGCCCGCGCCGATCACCAGGACCCGCTTGCCGTCCGCCCAGCTCTCGACGGGGGCACCCGACGCGAGCTGCTCCAGGCCGAAGGTGACGAGCGACTGCCCGGCCCGGTCGATGCCGGTCTCGGAGTGCGCGCGCTTGCCGACCCGCAGCGCCTGCTGGAAGAGGTCGTTCAGCAGGCGGCCCGCGGTGTGCTGGTCCTGCGCGCGGGCCAGCGAGTCCTTGATCTGGCCGAGGATCTGCCCCTCGCCGACGACCATGGAGTCGAGCCCGCAGGCCACCGAGAAGAGGTGGTGGACGGCGCGGTCCTCGTAGTGCACATAGAGATAGGGAGTGAGCTCTTCAAGACCGACGCCGCTGTGCTGCGAGAGCAGGGTGGAGAGCTCGGCGACGCCCGCGTGGAACTTGTCCACGTCGGCGTACAGCTCGATGCGGTTGCAGGTGGCGAGCAGCGTGGCTTCGGCGGTCGGCTCGGCGGCGACCGCGTCGTGCAGCAGCTTGACCTGCGCGTCCGGCGGGAGCGCGGCCCGCTCCAGGACGCTGACCGGTGCGCTGCGGTGGCTCAGTCCGACGACGAGGAGGCTCATGCGGGCATCACGGCGGGAACGTCCCCGTCGGGTCCCTTCCGGTCGTCGGCGTCAGCGGCGTCCACGTCACCGCGCACAGCGGGCGGAACAACAGGCCCCGGACCAGAACCGGGACCGGAACCGGGCTCCTCCCCGGCCTTGCGCTGCTCGTGGAAGGCCAGGATCTGAAGCTCGATGGAGAGGTCGACCTTGCGTACGTCGACGCCGTCCGGCACCGACAACACGGTCGGCGCGAAGTTCAGGATGGAGGTCACACCGGCCGCGACCAGCCGGTCGCACACCTGCTGGGCCGCACCGGCCGGGGTGGCGATCACGCCGATGGAGACACCGTTGCTCTGGATGATCTTCTCCAGGTCGTCGGTGTGCTGCACCGGCATTCCGGCCACCGGCTTCCCGGCCATCGCCGAGTCGGCGTCGATCAGCGCGGCGACCCGGAAGCCGCGGGAGGCGAAGCCGCCGTAGTTGGCCAGCGCGGCGCCGAGGTTACCGATACCGACGATGACTACCGGCCAGTCCTGGGTCAGGCCCAGTTCACGGGAGATCTGGTACACGAGGTACTCGACGTCGTACCCGACACCGCGCGTCCCGTAGGAGCCGAGGTAGGAGAAGTCCTTGCGCAGCTTCGCGGAGTTGACCCCCGCCGCGGTCGCGAGTTCCTCGGAGGAGACCGTGGGTACCGAGCGCTCCGACAGCGCGGTCAGGGCGCGGAGGTACAGCGGAAGCCGGGCGACCGTGGCCTCGGGAATGCCTCGGCTGCGGGTCGCCGGTCGGTGAGTTCGGCCAGTTGCCACGGTGCTCCTGCGGGTAGAGCGGGGCTGCGGGCGGCCGCTGATCCGATGACCGCCCCGTCGGATGCAGGCTATGTCTTTGTGAACGCGTGCACAAAGATTGTGTCCGCTTTGTCCGGCCAAAGTGACCGGGGTCACGCGCCACTTATGCGCCAACACGGAACCACCGCGCGGGCAGCCACGTTGGACACCCAAAGGGGACAAGACCGCCCACACTCCTCACGATTTCCCTGCCCCCAGACCAAAAACCGCCTTCGATCGTAACCCGCCTTCACTCCCCGCCCAGAACTTCTCGCGTGCCCTCTACCGCTCCACTACCGCCCGCTACCGCCCGCTACGCGGACAGAGCCCGCCGAAGGCGGTTCTCGTCGACCCGCCAGAAGTCGTGCTGATCGCCGTCGACCAGCACCACGGGGATCTGCTCCCAGTACTTCCGATACAACTCCTCGTCGCGCGTGATGTCCTTCACCTCCCAGGCGGCGCCCGTCTCACCGCAGACTTTCTCGATCACGCCCTGCGCCGTCTCGCACAGATGACAGTCGGGCTTACCGATCAACGTGACGAGCCGGTCCTCGGGTTTCTTGCTGCCCGCGCTCTTGCCCGCGCGGCGGAAAATGGGTCTCATACCGCCTATTCTCGCGCGCCCGGCGCCCTCGTAACGGCCCGGTAGCGGAGTGTTCACGGGTTCCGAATCCGTTCGACTCCGGATCCGCCGAACAGACTGGCTATGCTCACGGACATGGCCGCTCTCGGATGGCTCACCCCCCGCAGGCGCTCCGCCACCGCGCGAAGCGTGCTGGCAGGCGAGGCCTCGGCAGAGGCAGCGCGCAAGACGTCGCAGGAACAGCAGGAACAGCAGGACCAGCGGAAACAGCAGGACCAGCGAGACCAGAGAGACCAGCGAGACCGGCGGGAAGCACGAGAGGCGGAGCAGGAACCGGAGTTCCCGGTCGTCGGAGACGACCGGGCCGCCGCGTTCTTCGACCTCGACAACACCGTCATGCAGGGCGCCGCGATCTTCCACTTCGGCCGCGGCCTCTACAAGCGGAAGTTCTTCCAGCGCCGCGACCTCACCCGGTTCGCCTGGCAGCAGGCCTGGTTCCGGCTGGCCGGGGTCGAGGACCCCGAACACATGCAGGACGCCCGCGACAGCGCGCTGTCCATCGTCAAGGGCCACCGCGTCTCCGAGTTGATGTCCATCGGCGAGGAGATCTACGACGAGTACATGGCCGAGCGCATCTGGCCCGGCACCCGTGCCCTGGCCCAGGCCCACCTCGACGCGGGCCAGCGGGTCTGGTTGGTCACCGCGGCCCCGGTGGAGACCGCGACGATCATCGCCCGCCGCCTCGGGCTGACCGGGGCCCTCGGCACGGTCGCCGAGTCCGTGGACGGCGTCTACACCGGCAGGCTCGTGGGCGAGCCGCTGCACGGCCCCGCGAAGGCCGAGGCGGTGCGCGCGCTGGCCGCGGCCGAGGAACTCGACCTGGCCCGCTGCGCCGCGTACAGCGACTCGCACAACGACATCCCGATGCTGTCCCTCGTCGGACACCCGTACGCGATCAACCCGGACGGCAAACTGCGCAAGCACGCGCGCGAACACGACTGGCGGCTGCGCGACTACCGCACCGGCCGCAAGGCGGCCAAGGTCGGCATCCCCGCGGCGGCCGGGGTCGGCGCGCTCGCCGGCGGCACCGCGGCCGCGATCGCCGCACACCGCCGCCGCCGCTGACTCGCCGTACTCGGCCACAAAATGCCCTGCACCCAGACAGATCACGATCTCATCCGATCAACAACCGCTCACTCTCCGGTACTTAAAGCGGCTTGGATTGGTAACAGAAGAGACGGAATCGACGATTTGAGCAACCGGGTGTAGCACTGCCTGTACGAAGCGTTATTCTCCTCAGACGCACACAGGACCCCACACGTTGCCACGACGCGTGTCCGGTCCCGCACTGAACGTACTGAACGTGATGGAAGCTCTGCCTCTGGGAGTCCCGTGTACCCACACGTCGGGGTTGACGCCTCGGGCCTGGCTACGCTGCGCGCGACGGTCATCGACCGCCTGCGCGGTTTCGTCCCCACCGCGTACGCCGTCCCCGTTTTTGCCGTCCCTGCACCTGTCGGCCCCTGCTACGCACTGGCTGAGAACACCGCCGCCGTCGGCAGACGCACCCGCTCCAGCGCGGGCACGTCCACCGCCGCCCGCCGCCCCGCCGCGGACAGCGACAGCGCCCGCATGATGGAGCTGGTCGAGCGCGCCCAGGCGGGCGAGACCGACGCCTTCGGGCGGCTGTACGACCAGTACAGCGACACCGTGTACCGCTACATCTACTACCGCGTCGGCGGCAAGGCCACCGCCGAGGACCTGACCAGCGAGACCTTCCTGCGCGCCCTGCGCAGGATCGGCACCTTCACCTGGCAGGGACGCGACTTCGGCGCCTGGCTGGTCACCATCGCCCGCAATCTGGTCGCCGACCACTTCAAGTCCAGCCGCTTCCGGCTGGAGGTGACCACCGGCGAGATGCTCGACGCCAACGAGGTCGAACGCAGCCCCGAGGACTCCGTACTGGAGTCGCTCTCCAACGCCGCGCTCCTGGACGCCGTACGGCGGCTCAACCCGCAGCAGCAGGAGTGCGTGACCCTGCGGTTCCTCCAGGGCCTCTCGGTCGCCGAGACCGCCCGCGTGATGGGCAAGAACGAAGGCGCCATCAAGACCCTCCAGTACCGCGCCGTCCGCACCCTGGCCCGACTGCTCCCGGAGGACGCCCGGTAGCCCGCCCTCCCATGGACGCAACGCAACGCAACGCGACCGCCAACTCACCCGGCGTCGCCCGGCGATGAGGCGAGCGGTCCGATCATCTTCCGTCCGTAACCCAAGTGCCGTGACGGTCGTTGTGTGAGATGCAGGCTCCCTGTGGTCGCACACTGTCCGCAGTCGCTCACTCGATCGTGTGACTGTGAGCCGGAGTGCGCAACCCTCAGGACCCCCTGGGGAGTCGGACGTCATGACGAGAGGAGGTGCCGCCAGTGATCGCGAATGTTTCGGCACACCGGCGGGCGAACGCCTTCGCCCAGGCCCTGGAGGAGCAGTCCGACCAGGGCGCGGCGGCCGAGCAGTCAGCAGTCCCCCGCTCCCCGGAAGAGGCCGAGCGGAACAGACTGTTGGCCCTGGCGGCCGATATCGGCGAGCGACCGAAACCAGAGCTGGACCCCGAGGTCAAGGTGGTCCAGCGGGCGCAGCTGGTGGCCGCCATGGAGGCCATGCTGCAGGACGGCGCGGTGCCGGGCGGCGAGGCCACGGTCCCCGAGCAGCGGTCCCGCAAGGGCGCACACCGGGCGGGCCCGCTGAGCAAACTGCGGCCCCGCTCCCGCCTGTCGAAGGGCCTCGCGGCGGGCGGACTCACCGTCGGCGTGGCCGCCGGAGCCTTCGGCGGCGTGGCCGCCGCCAGCTCCGACGCCTTGCCGGGCGACTCGCTGTACGGCCTCAAGCGCGGCATGGAGGACTTCAAGCTCGGCCTGGCCGGCAGTGACTCCTCGCGCGGCGAGCTCCACCTCGACCAGGCCTCCACCCGACTGTCCGAGGCCCGCCGCCTGATGGAGCGCGACCGCTCGGGCTCCCTCGACCACGAGTCCGTAGGCGAGATCCGGCGCGCCCTGTCCGGCATGCGGCACAACGCCGCCGAGGGCCACCGACTGCTGCACGAGGCACACGAACGGGACGGATCCCTGGGCCCGATCCAGTCCCTGGAGTCCTTCTCCCGTTCACACCGCGAGAGTTGGGGCGCCCTGCGCGAGCGGCTGCCCATCCAGCTGACCGACGTCAGCGAGGAAGTCAGCTCGGTCTTCGCCGCCATAGACGCGGAGGTCGCGCCGCTGCAGTCCCGGCTCCCGCTGTCCCCGGACGGCAAGACCCGCGACTCCGAGCGCCCGAGCCAGCAGAGCCCCGGCGCCTCCGAGTCCGCGCGGGACGACAGCCCCAGGCCCAGCGCCACAGGCCCGGACGGCGCCTCCGAGTCCGCGCAGGACGGCGCGGCCGCCGGAGCCGCCAGCGGCCAGCCCGACAGCGACGCGCCACGGCCCGAGAGCTCCGGCTCCCAGCGGGAGGACGGCCTGCTGGGCGGCAGCGCCGGCGATCTGCTCAACCCGCCCAAGGACGAGGCCAGCCCCACCCCGTCCGACGGCGACGGCAGCGGCAACAGCAGCGGCCAGGACACATCGGGGCCCCCCGCCCCCGACGTCACCATCCCGCCCCTGCTCCCGGACCTCATGCCGGGCCTGGGCCTGGACGTCGAAGACCAGGGCTAGCCGTCCCCCACACGGGCAGGGGCGGGCACTCTCAAAGAGAGTGCCCGCCCCTGCCCGTGCGCAGACTCAGAAGAACACCGAACGCCGCTGCACCAGCAGCTTGTACAACGTGTGCTGTATCTGCTCCCGCACCTGATCCGTCAGGTTGAACATCAGCATCGGGTCCTCGGCCGCCTCCGCCGGATACCCGTCCGTCGCGATCGGCTCGCCGAACTGGATCGTCCACTTCGTCGGCAGCGGCACCGCGCCCAGCGGCCCGAGCCACGGGAACGTCGGCGTGATCGGGAAGTACGGGAAGCCCAGCAGCCGCGCCACCGTCTTCGCGTTGCCGATCATCGGATAGATCTCCTCCGCGCCCACGATCGAGCACGGCACGATCGGCGTACCCGCCCGCAGCGCCGTGGAGACGAAGCCGCCACGGCCGAAGCGCTGCAGCTTGTACCGCTCGCTGAACGGCTTGCCGATGCCCTTGAAGCCCTCCGGCATCACGCCGACCAGCTCACCGGACTCCAGCAACCGCTGCGCGTCCTCGGCACAGGCGAGCGTGTGCCCGGCCTTCCGGGCCAGCTCGTTCACGACCGGCAGCACAAAGACCAGATCGGCGGCCAGCAGCCGCAGATGACGGTGGTCCGGGTGGTTGTCGTGGACGGCGACCTGAAGCATCAGCCCGTCCAGGGGCAGCGTCCCGGAGTGGTTGGCGACGATCAGCGCCCCGCCGTCGGACGGGATGTTCTCGATGCCCTTCACCTCGACGCGGAAGTACTTCTCGTACAGCGGCCGCACCATCGACAGCAGGACCTGCTCGGTGAGCTCCCGGTCATACCCGAACGCGTCGACCTCGTAGTCACCCGTGAGACGCCGCCGCAGGAAGGCCAGACCGCCCGCCACGCGCCGCTCCCAGCCACCCGCCCCGCCCTGCGGTGCCGAGTCCTGCGACGCCGGGTCCTGCGGCGGCACCGAGGCCGCAGCGGGTCGCTCGCCCGACGCGGCCGCACCCGCCTCCGGCGCCTCGCGCGCCTTGCGCGCCTCGCGCCCGCCGGGCACCTCCCGTACGGCCGCGGGCTCGCCCCTCCTGCGTCCGGCGGCCCGGCGTCGCGCGGCCGGGCGCGGGGCGCCGCCACGCGACCGGTCAGCTGCCCCTTCGTCGAATGGAATGACCTTGGCGTCCGCCATTGTTGCCGCGCTCCTCAGTCGGTGCTCTGCTCAGTCGGTGCTCTGCGTCGGATGCGTAGCCCGCCCGCCGCCCGCGTGGGACAGTACGGCGAGCCGGTCGACGGCCCTCGCCAAGACCTGCGGCGGCAGCAGTCCGGGGCCCTTGCCGCGGACGAAATCCGTGAAGGCCCCGGCGGTGGTGTGTTTCGGCGTGAACCCCAGCGTCTCGCGCATCTGCGCCGTGGACACCACCCTGCCGTGCGTGAGCAGCCGCAGCTGCTCCCGTGAGAAGTCCGTGAGCCCGACCGTACGCAGCGCGGCCCCGGCCCAGCTGACGGCGGGCAGCAGCATCGGCGCCGTAGGACGGCCGAGGCGTCGCGCGCACTGCGAGAGCAACAGGACGCCGTCCCCGGCGATGTTGAAGGTTCCGCTGTTGAGCGTCCCGCGGCCGGGCTCGTGCGAGGCCAGGCGCAGCACCTCGATCACGTCGTCCTCATGCGCGAACTGCAACCGCGGGTCGTAGCCGAACACGGTCGGCAGCACCGGCAGCGAGAAGTACTCGGCGAGCGGGGTGTCGGCCGTCGGGCCGAGGATGTTGGCGAAGCGCAGGACGCACACGGCCACATCGGGCCGACGCCGGGCGAAGCCGCGCACATACCCCTCGACCTCGACCGTGTCCTTCGCGAAGCCGCCGCTGGGCAGCGACTTGGGCGGGGTGGTCTCGGTGAAGACCGCGGGGTCGCGGGGCGCGGAGCCGTACACCTGCGTGGAGGACTTGACCACCAGGCGCTTGACGGCGGGCGACTTCTGGCAGGCGCCGAGCAGCTGCATGGTGCCGATGACGTTGGTCTCCTTGACCGTGGCCCGGCTGCCGCTGCCCAGCGGGGTGCCCGTGACGTCCATGTGCACGACGGTGTCGACGCCGTGCTCGGCCAGGAGGCGGGCGATGGCGGGCTGGCGGATGTCGGCCCGCAGGAAGTCCGCGCCGCCCAGATGGTGTTCGGGCGGGACCGCGTCCACGCCGATCACCCGGTCGACCTCGGGGTCACGCTGGATGCGACGCACGAAGCGTCCCCCGAGCTGCCGAGCCACTCCCGTCACGAGCACGACCTTGCCCAAGATCAGCGCCTTCCCTCCGACGGATCGAACCCTAGTCGTAACCGTAGCGGGTCGGTGTTGCGCTGTGATGACCGCGTGCTGCGCCAAGTGACGGGAACCACCGAAGCCCCCCGCCTGACGGCGGGGGGCTTCGGTGCGCGCTGTCTCAGCGGCCGCTTACTTCTTGTTGCGACGCTGAACGCGGGTGCGCTTCAGCAGCTTGCGGTGCTTCTTCTTGGCCATCCGCTTGCGCCGCTTCTTGATAACAGAGCCCACGACTACCCTCGCTCACTTCTCATCACTTGGTGCGGGGCAGACTGGGCCCACACGACCTACGTCGGCCTAGCCTACCCGCCCAAGCTCTGAGCCCGTAATCGAGGTGGCCGATCAGGCCGACTCCACCCCCACGAAGGAATCGCGAAGGTACTCGTGGACCGCGTTCTCCGGGACTCGGAAGGACCTCCCCACCCGGATCGCGGGCAGATGACCGCTGTGCACCAGGCGGTACACGGTCATCTTGGATACTCGCATCACCGAGGCGACTTCCGCCACGGTCAGGAACCGAACCTCACTGAGAGGCCTCTCGCCAGCAGCCATGACACACCTGAACCTTCCGCACGCGACCGACACCGGCTTCCCCTTCCGGTGACGCTTCGTCGCTGTGCGCTCACTCCCAGAGTAGGGGCGGGTGGTACGAGTGGGGAAGAGGAGCTACGGCCGACCCCCTACCGGGGCAGACACGCTCGATTGAGTACATAGCGAGTCAGCGGCAGGTAGTAATCAGACCGCACAGCGTCATCAAGGGGAACGGCGACGGACACCCGCCCCTCGGCCTCTCCGACGAACAGCGCGGGATCATCCGTATCCGCCGGGCCGATCGCCTCGATACCGAGCTGACCTGCACCGCAGACCCATCCGTGATCTCCGATCACCAGCTCGGGGAGCGGCCCGCCCGCCTCCGCCGCGGCGGCCAGAACGGTACGAACCGGGAGCGGTGAGTGGGTATGCGCGCCGGTCGCACAACCCGGACGCCAGCCACCCGCTTCGCACACCAACGCGACTCCTCGCGCGTAGGCGAGGCGGTACGTGCGTAGCCCGAACCGGGTCGCTATGTCGACAGAGCTACCCTGCGCAGGGGTGAGGACGGCACATCCCGCCGTCGACATCGCGTCTGCCAGCGCGGCGTAGAAGCCCAGGAGCCGGTGCGGATGGCCGGTCCCGAACAGCACCGGGGCCCGGCGCGCCGCCGCCGCGCCCAGCCGCTCCGCGAACGCGTCGAGCCGCGCCAGGGTCCGCTCGGGGTCGATCAGATCCGGCCCCGTGGTGTACGCGGGATCGGCCGACACCCCGCATTTGTCGGCCATCAGCGCGATCAGCTCGCGGGGCCCCCAGAGCCGCTCCGGATCGAGCCCGAGCAGCACCCGCGGATCCCTGGCCGCGAAGAGACGATAGCTCCGCAGGCTGGTCTCCCGCGAAGTGGCCACGGGCCCGGCCAGCCGGGCCGCCAGCAGATGCGCGCGCAGGGCGCCGGTGCTCAACACCCTGCGATGCTGTCGCACCGATCCCGCACCGGCCCCCGATACCCGAAAACACCGCACAGTCGGCGTAACCCCGCGTACGCTCCACACCCCGCGCCCCCCCACACACCGCCCCCGCCAGCCCGCACAGCGGTACGCACCCGTACTCCAGCCGGGCCCCCGCCCTACGGCAGCAGCCCCCGCAGCGGAAACACCGCGCGCCGGGTCGCCAGCACCGCCTGGTCGAGCCGGTCGGCCGGGTCGTACCCCGCCTCCCAGTCCTTCCACTCGGGCGTCCGGCCGTCCGTCATCCGCCGCGGCGCGGGCTGCCGGGTCCGCGCGTACACCTCCGCCCGCCAGTCCTCGGGCACCTCGGCCGTCGCCGGGATCGGCCGCCCCGCGGCGATCGCCGTCAGATGCGCCCAGGACCGCGGCACCACGTCCACCACCGCGTACCCGCCGCCGCCCAGCGCGACCCAGCACCCGTCCGCGTACGCGTGCGCCAGGTCATGGCACGCCTCCTGCACCATCCGCTGCGCGTCCAGCGACACCGCCAGGTGCGCCAGCGGGTCCTCGAAGTGCGTGTCGGCCCCGTGCTGGGTCACCAGCACCTGCGGCCGGAACTCCGCGAGCAGCTCGGGCACCACACCGTGGAACGCCCGCAGCCACCCCGCGTCCCCGGTCCCCGCGGGCAGCGCCACATTGACCGCGCCGCCCTCGCCCTCGGCCGCGCCGGTCTCCTGCGGCCAGCCGGTCTGCGGGAACAGCGTCCGCGGATGCTCGTGCAGCGAGATCGTCAGAACCCTCGGGTCCTCCCAGAACGCCGCCTGCACCCCGTCCCCGTGGTGCACGTCCACATCCACGTACGCGACCCGCTCCGCGCCCAGCTCCAGCAGCCGGGCGATCGCCAGCGCCGCGTCGTTGTAGACGCAGAACCCGGCCGCCCCGCCGGGCATCGCGTGGTGCAGCCCCCCGGCGAAGTTCACCGCGTGCGCCGCATCGCCACGCCACACCGCCTCGGCCGCGCCCACCGACTGCCCGGCGATCAGCGCCGACACCTCGTGCATCCCGGCGAAGGCCGGGTCGTCCGGGGTCCCGATCCCGTACGACCCGTCGGCCGACCCTGGATCGGCCGACGCCGCCTTGACCGCGTCCAGGTAGTCCTCGCGGTGCACCAGACGCAGCGTCGAGTCCCCCGCGGGCTTGGCCGAGACGACCTCCAGGCGCCGCTCCAGACCGAACGCCCCGACCAGACTCCTGGTCAGCGTGAGACGCACCGGGTCCATTGGATGGCCGGGCCCGAAGTCATAGCCCGTTACTGCCTCGTCCCACATCAGCTGTGCGCGGCCGCTCATGCCCGTCACCGTATCGGTCCGGCTCCGCGGCGAAGGAACGGGCGTAGAACAGGGTGACCAGCACCAGAACCATCGGCACCAGCATCGCGCCCCGATAGCTCCACATGTCCCCGACCACCCCCACCAGCGGCGAACCGACCAGGAACCCGACGTAGTTGAAGACGTTGAGCCGCGCGACCGCCGCGTCCGACGCTCCGGGCCCGTGCCGCTCCTCCGCGAGCCGCCCCGCCGCGGCGAACGTCTGCGGCACGATCACACACAGCCCGAGCCCCAGCAGCGTGAAACCGAGCATCCCCACCCAGGGCCCCGGCGCTCCGGCCACGACCGCGAACCCGAGCGCCGCCAGGACCGTACCGACCCGCACCACGGCCACCGCCCCGAACCGCCGCACTCCCAGATCCCCGACGGCCCGCCCCACCAGCGTCGTCACCATGTAGATGTTGTACGGAACCGTCGCCAACTGCTCCGAGCCCCCGAGCACGTCGTCCAGGTACTTCGCGCTCCAGTTGGAAACCGTCGAGTCCCCGATGTACGCGAAGGTCATCACCATGCAGAGCGGCAGCAGCAGACCGAACGACACCGTCGCCGACCCCCGCCGCGCCCCCACGACATCCCGCTCAGCCCGCTCAGCCGTCTTGGACCGCTCCCCGTCCACATACCAGCGGCTCGCCACCAGCGCCCCCGGCACCAGCACCGCCACCACCGGCAGATAGGACACGAACAGCGGCAGATCACCGCGCGCCCCCACCCACGCCAGCGAGGCCCCCACGATCCCGCCCAGGCTGTACGCGGCATGGAAGCCGAGCATGATGCTGCGCCCGTACGCCCGCTGCAAGCTCACCCCGAGCATGTTCATGGACGCGTCCAGCGCACCCACCGCCAGGCCGAACACCCCCAGCGCGACGGCGACCTGCCACAGCTCGCGTCCGGCGCCGACAGCCAGCAACGACAGCAGCACCACCGGCTGGGACCACCGCAGTACGCGGCTGGGCCTGACCCTGCGCACCACACGCTCGGTGGCGACGCTGCCGACCCCCGCGAGAATCGGCACGGCGGCGAGGAAGGCGGGCAGCAACCCGTCGGATATCCCGTAGCGGTCCTGGATCGCGGGGATCCGCGTCACCAGAAGCGCGAAGGTCACCCCCTGAACGAGGAAGCTGGCCGCCAGGGACGCCCTGCCGTACCGCAACCGTGCAGTTGTCATGGCCGCACAGCGTACGGCCGATGCCTACCAGCTGGTAGGCATCGACGTGAGCGAGGTGGGCGAGATCAGCGGCGGCCGGGCGTCAGCTCAGCAGCTCCATCAGCCGCCCCATGTCGGAGAAGTACGCGTTGGCCCCCTCCAGCCGCTCCGACGGCATCATCGCCGTGTACCCGTACACCGCCATGCCCGCGGCGAGCGCGGCCTGCACGCCGAGAGGACTGTCCTCGACGACGACGCACTGTTCAGGCGGGACGCCCATCTGCTGAGCCGCGTGCAGGAAGAGATCGGGCGCTGGTTTCCCGCGCCCCACGTCCTGTGCGCTGAAGATCCACTCGTCCTCGAACCACTCATCGATGCCGGTCGCCTCGTGCCCCGCCCGGATGCGCTCATGCGTCCCGGAGGACGCCACGCAGTACGGGACGCCCTCCACGGTCAGTTTCTCCAGCACGTCGCTCACCCCGGCCACCGGACGAAGCTCCCGCTGGAACGCGGCGAACACGCGGGCGTGGAACTTCTCGTCGAAGTCCTCGGGCAGCGACTGCCCGGTCCGCTCTCTGACGAGGTCATGCACACGGTGCATGGCGGAGCCCATGTAGTCACGGATCGAGTCCTCGTACGTGGTCGGGTACCCCAGTTCGGTGAGGCACTCGGCGAGGATCGTGTTGGAGAGCGGCTCGCTGTCCACGAGGACGCCGTCGTTGTCGAAGATCACCAGGTCGTAGCGCATACCCCGACCCTAAACGCAAAATAGCCCCGGCCCCCGAGTGCAAAACTCGGGAGCCGGGGCTCAAAACTAGTTCGGCGGCGTCCTACTCTCCCACAGGGTCCCCCCTGCAGTACCATCGGCGCTGTAAGGCTTAGCTTCCGGGTT